>JBGPQQ010000502.1:0-2827 GCA_041489115.1 Vicinamibacteria bacterium
AATGACTCGTCGTCGAAGCGTCCCGCCTTCACCGTCGTCTCGGATCCCCAAGGAGGACCAACGTCAACGACATAGCTCTCACGTACTTGACACCGGTCGTTCCATATCAGCTGCGAGGCTCCGACATGCTCAGGCTTCGTCAGCTTCATCCGCTTGTTGTGCGACGTCGTGTTTCCCCGAGACGGATTCTCGCGCTACGGGATGACGAATGCGACTTCGATCTGGTCGGTCCCTCTGCTTGGGCACGTCACGTCGACCCGAGTCCGACCGTTCCAAGGCCGCGAGTACAGGGCCGAGCTGAAGAAGCCACCTTGCTGCTGAGGGAACTGGGCCGTTCCTCCACCGCGCAGCCGACCCGACTCGTGGGGCTCGGTTTCTGCGCTGAGCACGGTCCTCGACTCGGGCTCCGACAGCTCGGTGGCGACGCGGTCCACCTGGCAGTCAAACCCCTCGGTAGACTTCACCACGACCGTCCACATGAACGTGATCGACATGGGCTCGCTCCCGGGGCCTCCGGGACCGTGGAATGGCATCTTGCTGCCCGCGGTGATCTCAGCCGTTACGACCGGATCGCCCGCGGTTCCGCAACCGGGCGGCGCGCACACAGCAAGCGCGAGGGCCAGGAACTTCCCGACTCCTTTCACGCGTTCACCCCTTCTCCTCGGGCTAGTCGCACAACAGTTAGTCTGCCGTCGGGATAGTCGGACAATCGTGATCTGGCTGCAAGAGAATCATGGGGACTAGGAGCCGGGAAGGCGGGAAGGCCTCTGGATGCCATAGGTTGAAGGCTGCCCGGAAAAAGGGTCCGAGGATACCCTGCAGACGTCTGCGGGATAGCGGGATAGGGCTGACACGGCGCGGGGGGAGGAGTGGTTCCTGAGGGAAGCCCCTCGACGCTGGTGACAGCCGCGCGAGGAGATACGACCGCCGTGGCCCATGCGTTCGACGCGTGCGACGACCGGGCCCACGCTCACCCACGCACGAGCCAGTGCCAGGCCAGGCGTCAAGCGCGGACGAGCGACGCCCCCCACGTCATGCCGGCGCCGAAGGCCACCATCAGCACGAGGTCGCCCGGCTGCAGGCGGCCGTCGCGCACGCACTCGTCCCAGAGGAGCGGGATCGTGGCCGCGGTCGTGTTCCCGTACTTGTGGATGTTGTGGGGCACCTGCTCCTCGCGCAGCCCCAGCGCCTTCGCGCAGTACTCGTTGATCCGCTTGTTGGCCTGGTGCATGAGCACGAGCTTCAGCCGGTCCGGCGCGACGTCGTTCTTCCGCAGGACCGACTTCGCGACCTCCACCATCTGGGTCGTGGCCATCTTGAAGACGTGGCGGCCGTCCATGACCGGGATGTGGTCGCCCCGCTTGAACTGCTCGGGGTCCGTGTAGGGCCGGTGCTTGGAGCCGGTGCCAGGCACGTAGAGCTTCTGGTAGTCCGCCCCCGCGCCGTGCAGCTCGTGGTCAAGCACCCCCCGGTCGCCGCCCTCGGTGGCTCTCAGGACGACGGCCGAGCCGGCGTCACCGAAGAGCACGACGAGGTGCCGGAAGCGGGAGTTCCACGCCCACTCCTCCTTCGTGGGCGGCACGTCGGCCTCGCCGAGCACGTAGGCGTAGTTCGCCCGCGTCCACGGCATGAAGCCGATGTGCACCTCGGCCCCCACGAGGAGCACGGTCTTCGCCAGGCCCGCCCGGACGTGCGCATCCGCGAGCTGCAGCCCGTAGAGGAAGCCCGAGCACTGCTGGCGGATGTCGAAGCAGGGCACCGGCCGGAGGCCCAGCTTGTGCTGCAGGAGCGTGCCGCAGCCGGGGAAGTAGTGGTCGGGGGTCATGGTGGCGAAGACCACCAGGTCGACCTCCTCCTTCGCGACGCCGGCGGCCGCGAGGGCCTTGCCGGCCGCGGCGACGCCGAGGTCGGAGGTCGCGATGTCTGGAGTGGCGAAGTGGCGCTCCTCGACCCCGCTCCGCTCCCGGATCCACTCGTCGCTCGTGTCCATGATCCGGGCCATCTGGGCGTTGGTCACCCGGGTGGGGGCGATCTCGCTCCCGCTGCCGACGATGACGGCGCGCGTCATGAAGGACCTCCTGGCGTGCGCCGGCTCACGTTCCGGGCGCCGCGGCGATGATACCCTCGCGGGCCTTCCCCGGGAGGGTCGCCTTGCCGCCAGGGCGCCGCCGTGGACAATAGAGCCGCCGGATGCTGACCGACATCGCCCGGAGCCCGATCGCCGAGACCGTCCGCAGCCTCTCTGCCGAGCGGCGGAGCGGCGACCTGCAGGTGCGCTCCGGCCGCATGGTCAAGATCGCCTTCTTCGACCACGGCCGGCTCGTGTTCGCCGCGAGCAACCTCCGCCGGGACCGCCTGGGCGAGGCGATCGTGGCCGACGGGCGCATCACCCAGCACGAGTTCGACCGCGTCTCCGCGCTCATGCGCGCCGACCGCGGCCGCCGCTTCGGCGAGGCGCTGGTGCAGGCCGGAGTCATGGACCGCTACGAGGTGGGCACCGCCGTCGCCCGCCAGGTGCGGCGGGTGGCGCTCTCGCTCTTCGACCTCGCCGACGGGGCCGCGGTCTTCGAGGAGCGGGCCTGCTCCATCCCCCTCGAGTACATGATCAGCCTCTCCGTGCACCGCCTGCTCTACGACGGCATCCGGGGGATGAAGAACCAGGACCTCCTCTTGAAGGGCCTCGGCTACCTCGACCGCGGCGTCGTGCTCGCGGAGGTCCCCCCCTTCCCCTACGAGCCCCGCGGCCGCTCGACGGAGGAGCTCGAGGTCCTCGACCTCGCCCAGCGGCGCGTCACCGTGCGGCGGCTCGGCTGGGCCGAGGGCGGGC
>JBGPQQ010000503.1:0-2819 GCA_041489115.1 Vicinamibacteria bacterium
CGGCGGCCGCGGCGCGGTCCCCCGGGACCCTCCCGGGGAGGCGTCGGCGCCTCCTCGGGCTCCTCCTCCAGCGCCGCCACCGGCGGCGCGGCCAGGTGGCCCGTGAGCAGCAGCGCCACGATCCGGTCCTTGAGCTCGTGAGCGGCGATGCGGCGGGCCACCGGCCCGAGGTCGAGGAAGTCGTCGAGGGGCAGGCGCCGGCCGGCTTCCGCGAGCGCCTCGACGATGCGGTCCGCCTTCCTCTCCTGGACCTCCTCGTCGGTGGGGACGGCGATCTCCTTCACCTCGACGTGGTAGCGCTTGACGAGCCGGTTGAAGTTCATGAGGTCCATCGCCGCGATCAGGCTGATCGCGCGCCCGCTCTTGCCCACCCGCCCGGTCCGCCCCGCGCGGTGGATGTACTGCTCTGGCGAATCGGGCGTCGAGAAGATGAAGACGTGCGACAGGTCCTCGATGTCGATCCCGCGGGAGGCCACGTCGGTGGTGACGAGGTGGCGGATCTCGCCCAAGCGGAAGGCGGCCATGACCTGCTCGCGCTTCCTCTGCGGGAGGTCGGAGGAGAGCATGGCCACGGCGAGGCCCCGGTTGCGCAGGAACGTGGCGACGAGGCGCGTCTCCTCACGCGTGTTGCAGAAGATCATCGAGGAGGAGGGGTTCTCGTACTCGAGGAGACGGTAGAGGGTGGCCTCCTTGTGCAGGCGCGAGGTCATGCAGTAGACGTGCTCGACCTCCTTGACGTAGATCTGGTCCTCGGAGAGGAGCACCCACTCCGGCTCCGCCATGTAGTGGTAGATGAGGCCGCGGATCCCGATCGGCACCGTGGCCGAGAAGAGCATCGTCTGGCGCTCGGCGGGAACGAACTCCATGATCTGACCCATCTCGACCGCGAAGCCCATGTCGAGCATCCGGTCCGCCTCGTCGAGCACGAGGAAGTGGACGCCCGAGAAGTCGAGCGTGCCTCGCCGCAGGTGGTCGAGGACGCGGCCCGGCGTGCCCGCGATCACGTGGGCGCCGGAGCGGATCCCCTCGATCTGCTTCTCCATCGAATCGCCGCCGTAGACCGACTGGACCTTCACGCCCCGCCCGCGCCCGAGATCGGCGATCTCCTGCGCCACCTGGATGGCCAGCTCGCGCGTCGGGGCGAGGACGACCGCCTGCACCCCCCCGCGCGCCGTCTCCACCTTCTCGACGATCGGGATGCCGAAGGCCGCGGTCTTCCCGGTGCCCGTGCGCGACTGCACGACGAGGTCCTTGCCGGCGAGGGCGAGGGGTATCGTCTCCTCCTGCACGGGGGTCGGGGCCTCGTAGCCCTTGGCCTCGAGGCCCCCGAGGGTCTCGGGCGACAGGGAGAGGGAGGAGAAGCTGCGCTTCGCGGGTGCGGTGTCCATGATCGGGGATTATGGGTGCGCCCGACCATCGCCGCAACTCATGGATCAGCAGCATATAATGAGCGTTTTGAGAGAGATGCCGATGCCCGTGACGTGTGTCCGCTGCCACAGGCCGGGCGAGGCTCCGCCCGCTCACCGCGTTCCTTTTCCTCCCGCCGTCAAGGAGAAGGTCCTGGCCTCCATCTGCGCTTCCTGCTGGAAGGAGTGGGAGGAGATGGAGGTGAAGGTCATCAACGAGTACCGCCTCAACTTCCTCGACCCGGAGCACCGCGCCATGCTGCAGCGGGCCTGCCTGGAGTTCCTGAACCTCCCGGCATGATCCACGTCGAGGGCCTCCACAAGCGATTCGGGGAGAGGGTCCTCTTCGACGACGTCTCCTGGCACGTCAGGAAGCGGGACCGCATCGGTCTCTCCGGGCCGAACGGGTCCGGCAAGACGACGCTCCTCCGCATGCTGGCGGGGCTGCAGGAGCCCGACTCCGGCTCCATCCGGATGGCCTCGGACACGACCATCGGCTACCTGCCCCAGGACGGCATCGTCCACCACGGCCGGACCGTCTACGACGAGGTCGTGCTCGCCTTCCAGGACCTGCTCGCCCTCAAGGAGGAGCAGCACCGGATCGAGGACGCGCTCGCCCACGCCACGGAGGACGGGGAGGGGCACGACAAGCTCCTGGAGCGCTACGCGGAGGTCACCGAGCGCTTCAAGCACCTTGGCGGCTACGAGATCGACGCCCGGGTGGCGGAGGTCCTGAAAGGCCTCGGATTCTCCCTCGCCGACCAGCAGCGGCGGACCGAGGAGTTCTCGGGCGGCTGGCAGATGCGCATCGCCCTCACCAAGCTGCTCCTCGCCCGCCCGAACCTGCTGCTCATGGACGAGCCGACGAACCACCTCGACCTGCCCGCGCGGAACTGGCTCGAGGAGTACCTCGCCGACTACCCGGGCTCGGTCGTCCTCGTCTCGCACGACCGCTACTTCCTCGACGCCACCGTCAAGCGCATCACCGAGGTGGGGCTCAAGACCCTCACCGACTACCACGGCGACTACTCGCACTACGCGGTCGAGCACGCCGCCCGGATGGAGCGGCTGCGGGAGGCGCACCGCCGGCAGAGCGAGGAGATCGAGAAGGCCGAGGTCTTCATCAATCGCTTCCGCTACCAGGCGACGAAGGCCAAGCAGGTCCAGAGCCGGATCAAGCAGCTCGACAAGGTGGAGCGCATCGAGCTGCCGCCCCAGCGGAAGAGGATCCGCTTCAAGTTCCCGGAGTCGCCGCGCCCCGGGCGGGTGGTCCTGGAGCTCAAGGGCGCCCGCAAGGCCTACGGGTCGAACGTGGTCCTCGGCCACCTGGACCTGATGGTCGAGCGGGGGGACCGGATCGCTCTAGTCGGCCCGAATGGCGCCGGGAAATCCACGCTGATGCGCATCCTGGCC
>JBGPQQ010000504.1:0-2806 GCA_041489115.1 Vicinamibacteria bacterium
CGCGGGGTGGATGTGGACCTCCGACTTCTCCCACGGCTACGTGGACATCAACGCTCACTACCGGAGCTAGCCATGAAACTGTGGGGCGGGAACTACGAGGCGGCTCCCGACGCGGTCTTCTGGGAGTTCAACAAGTCCTTCCCCTTCGACCGGCGGCTCGTCCGCGAGGAGATCGCCGCCTCCCGGGCCTGGGTGGGTGCCCTCGGCCGCTGCGGGGCCATCCGGCCCGAGGAAGCGACGACGCTCGAGCGCGGCCTCGACGAGGTGCTGGCGAAGGTCGATGCCGACGCCTCGTACATGGAGGTGGATCTCGAGGACGTGCACAGCTTCGTCGAGGAGCGGCTGGGCGAGATCGTCGGGGACCTCGCCGGCCAGGCGCACCTCGGCCGCAGCCGGAACGAGCAGACGGTGACGGCGCTGCGCCTCTGGGCCCGCGGGACGATCGACCGCCTGCGCGCCGGCATCGATGCCCTGGTGCGAGCCCTCGTCGCGAAGGGCCGGGAGGGCGCCGACGCCGTCATGCCCGGCTACACGCACACGCGCGCGGCCGAGCCGATCACCTTCGGGCACTGGGCGGCCGCCCACGCGTGGGGCCTCGTGCGCGATCACGAGCGGCTGCGCGACGCGCGGGTGCGCGTGGACGTGCTGCCCCTCGGCTCGGGCGCGCTCGCCGGAGCCTCGCTCCCCCTCGACCGCGAAGCCATGGCTTGCGACCTCGGCTTCGCGGCCGTGTCCGAGAGCGCCCTCGACGCGGTGATGGACCGCGACTTCGCCGTGGAGCTCGTGTTCTGCTGCGCGCAGCTTCAGACGCACCTCGCCCGCCTCGCCGAGGACCTCATCCACTTCGCCGGCCCTGAGTACGGCTTCGTGACGCTGCCCGAGGCGTTCACCACGGGCTCGAGCCTCATGCCGCAGAAGAAGAACCCCGACGCGCTGGAGCTAGTGCGCGGCAAGGCGGCTCGAGTGGACGGGGACCTCCTGCGGCTGCTCGCGCTGCTGAAGGGCCTGCCCGCCGGGTACCAGAAGGACCTGCAGGAGGACAAGGAGGCCGTCTTCGACGCCGCCGACACCGCGATGGGCTCGGTCGCGGTGATGACCGGCGTCGTGGCCGGGCTCGGTCTGAATCGCGACGCGATGCGCGCCGCGGCGGGGCGCGAGGAGATGATGGCGGCCGGCCTCGCGGTCGCCCTCGCCCGCGAGGGCCTGCCCTTCCGCAAGGCGCACCACGTCGTCGGAGCGCTCGTCGCCGAGTCGCAAAAGAGCGGCCGCTCGCTGAAGGCCGTGGCCGCGGAGAAGCTGCCTTTAGTCTCGCCGGCGGTGGCCGCGCGTCTCGACACGCTCTTCGACCCGCTCGAGGCCGTGAAGGCGAAGTCCCTCCGCGGCGGCGCCGCCCCCGGCGCCGTCCGCGCCTCGCTCGACGCGGCCCTGGCGCGGGTGAAGGCCGGCTGAGCGACCCGTGCGCCGCCTCCCCGACCGGGCGCTCCGACCCGCGACCCGCGAGACCCCGCGGGCCATCAACCAGCAGATCATCCTCAACCTGCTGCGCTCGCACCAGGAGATGTCGCGCGCCGAGCTGGCGCGCCGCCTCGGGATGCAGCGCAGCGCCATCGGCCGCATCGTCGCCGACCTGATCGCCCGGGGCCTCGTCTGCGAGGGCCCCGCGCGCTCGACCGCACGCGGGCGCCGGCCCACGATCCTCCACCTCGACTCCCGCGAGCGCTGCGCGGTGGCGGTGGACGTCCGCGTCACCCGGACCTACCTCGCGGTGACCGACCTCGTGGGGCGCGAGCTCTCCGCGGTGGAGAGCTTCCCGACCGACCTCGACCCGCGGGACTTCGTCGAGCACCTGGCTCACGAGGTGCGCCGCGTGCTCGCGGAGAACGCCGCGGCCGGCCGGTGCCAGGGCGTGGGGGTGGCGTTTCCGGGGATGCTGGACCGCTCGGGAGCGGTCGTGGTGCACGCCCCCGCCCTCGGATGGCGGAACGTCCCGCTCCGCGAGCCCCTCGCGGCCAGCCCGGGCCTGCCGGTGGTGATGGAGAACGCGGTGAAGGCCTGGGCGCTCGCCCAGGTCTGGGCGCTGCGCGGGGAGTCGCCCGCCCGCGACATGGTCTTCGTCAACGTGTCGGACGGCGTCGGAGTGGGTGTCGTGATCGGCGGCGAGGTCCTCCGGGGCCGCCACAACGTGGCCGGAGAGTTCGGCCACCTGCCCCTGAGCGTCGACGGCCCCCGCTGCGCCTGCGGCGCCGCCGGGTGCTGGGAGGCCTACGTCTCCAACCTCGCCACCCTGTCCCGCTACGTCGGGCGGCCCGTCGAGCCCGGGCAGCCCGTGCCCGCGGAGGTGGCTCGTCTCACCGTCGGGGACGTCGTGGCGCGAGCCCGGGACGGAGACGCGAAGGCGCTCCACGCCCTGCTCGCGACCGCCCACTACCTCGGCCTCGGCCTCGCCTCGATCGTCAACGCGCTCGATCCCGAGCGCATCTACATCAGCGGCGAGATCTCGGCCGCATGGGACCTCGTCGAGCCCGCCGTGCGGGCGGCCCTCGCCCAGCGCACGCTGGTGGCCGCGGCCGCCGACGTGAACATCGTCGTCGTGGCGGCGCAGGAGCACCCCCGCCTCCGCGGTGCCGCGGCCCTCGTGGGCGCGCCGATCCTCGGCGCCCAGCCGCTCGTCTAGCGGCCGCCGCCGAGGCGGAAGGCGCCGAGCTCGCGCCAGTCCCGCACCGGGCCTTCGGTCCGCCAGGCGTGGACGCGGGACGCCCGGTACGCGACGGGTGTCTCGTCCGCGAGCTCGACCACGAGGCTCCGC
>JBGPQQ010000505.1:0-2797 GCA_041489115.1 Vicinamibacteria bacterium
CCCGTAGCGGGTGCCACCGGGCGCCCGCGATACTGGGCGCCCGGGTCGTCTCTCAAGGCGTCGTCGCGTAGCGCCAGTAGCCCGGGCGTGCCAGAACCGCGCCCTTGCCGCGTTTGAGCCGGACGGCGAGGGTGTGCCAGCCGGTTGCGCTTGCGCCGGGGGTGAAGCTCAGCACGTAGCGGGAGCGGATGTCGGAGAGGACGTCGAGAAACCGCGCGCGCAGGTCGCGCTCGCTCTCGGCCTCGAAGAGCTTCCCGCCGGTCGCCCGGCAGACGTCCCGGAGGAACGGCTCGCTCCGCTCCCCCCGCTCGCGCACGGCCACGCCGTAGACGATGGCGTCGGAGCGGGAGGCGGCTTCGACCACGTCGGGTGCCGCGAGCCAGCTCATGTTGTCGACCCCGTCGCTGAAGACCAGGATGGCCGTGCGGCGCGGGCCCGGCTCACGGAGGCGGAGCGCGGCGTAAACGGCGTCGCAGAGGGCCGTGCTCCCGCGGGGCGAGGCCTCGTCCAGCGCCCGGCGCGCGCGGACGAGATCGGGAGTGAAGGACTGCAGCAGGTGCACCTCCTCGCGGAAGGCGACGACGGCGACGTGCTCGCCGTCGCGGAGGCCGTCGAGGAACGCACGCGCCGCCTCTTTCAGCGCGTCCAGCTTCGGACCCTTCACGCTTCCGCTCATGTCGAGGACCAGCACCGCGTCGACCGGGGACTCCTCCTCGAGCACCGGCTCGAGCGCCTGCACGCGGCCGTCGTCTCGCACCTCGAAGTCGGCGGCGGTCAGGCCGTGGACCGGCACGCCCTTTCGCGTGGCGAGCACCTCGATCCGGATGAGGCCCACCTCCGCCCGGAAGACCGGTGGCTGCTGCGGAGTGACCGCCGAGAGCAGCGCGCAGGCGGCGAGGGCCCTCATCGACCGAGCGCCCGCTCCCAGAGTCGCGCCAGGGTGGCCTCGGCGAGGCCCGGGGGCCCGAAGGGATAGAGCCACCACGGGTCGGCCGCCCGGTCGAGCCGTCTGGACGCGGCCAGGCTCGCGGCGACCAGCGGTCGCGCGGCCGCGGGGCCGGTGGATCTCTCGAGGACGTGGGCCAGGGCGAGCCGCGCCATGTAGCGCTGGCGATCGTCGCCGGATCGCTGCTCGACGTCCTGGAGGAGAGGCTCCGCCTCGACCAGGCGTCCGTGGACGAGGAGCAGCCGGCCGAGGCGGAGTCGGGCTTCGTGTAGGCCGGGGTCGAGAGCCAGGGCGTCGCGCAGGGCACGGTCCGCCTCGTCGCGCAGCCGGGGGGCCTCCGACTCCAGGTGCCGGAGGATCTTCTCCTCGGCGAAGCCCTCGGCCACGCAGCCGAAGACGAGCTGGACTTCTGCATTGAGCGGAGCTTCCTGTCGCGCCAACAGAGCGAAAGGCCGGGCCGTCGCCGGGAAGCCGATCGCGAGGGCGGTCGCCGCCAGGGCCTGGTAGAAATCCCTGCGGTCGATTCTCTCGCGGATCTCCAAGGCCGGGCTTCGGGGGGACCTGCCCGAGCGTCGATCGAGGTACTTCCGCATTGTCGCGCGCCCCCGTGCCTTGGCCGCGGCGTGTCGCGACCATTCGAAGAGGTCGACCGAGGTGTCGAGGTGGAACCCCGCGTCGACGAAGCTCATGACCTGCAGGGCGGCCAATCCGACCTCCGCGTGCATGAGGACGGCGGCCTCGACCGTGCCGAATGCGATCTCGTCCGGAGACGTCGGGACGGCATGGAGCCGAGCGCCTTGCCGGCGGAGGTCGGCGACCGCGGCGGCGATCTCCGAGGGCTGCCACCCGCGGATCTCGCGCAGGGCCGCGGTGTGGTTCGCGGAGCCGTAGGCGGCGGCCACGATGAGGTAGTTCGTGAGCTCGTATTGCGGCCGGACGCCGGGGCCCTGGGCGACCGCGAGCAGGATGAGCAGGAGCAAGGGTCCGCCTCCCGCCTCGTCAGCGCACGGTGAACACCAGAAAGTACTGGTAGGGCAGGAAGCCGTGCTCGGCGACGAGCCGGAAGCCGGCGGCCTCCATCTGTCTCACGAGGTCGTCGCGGGCGATCTTCATGCCGACCGGGGGCCCGACCGGCAGCTCGCGCTTCTGGAAGTCGATGTGGACGACCTGGCCGCCCGGCTTGAGCATGCGCTTCATCAGGCCGAGGTACTTCTCCTTGTCGTCGATGTGGTGCCACGTGTCCACGATCACGAACCGGTCCACGGAGGCGTCGGGCAGCAGCGGGTCGTCCGGGTCGGAAAGGACGGGAACGACGTTGCGGATGCCGGTGTCGCGCAGCCGGCGGTTGAGGTGCCGGATCATGTCAGGGCTCACGTCCACGGCGTAGACGCGGCCCGCGTCGCCCACGGCGCTGGCGAAGCGCAGCGCGAAGTAGCCGGAGCCGGCGCCGATGTCCGCCACGACCTCGCCCTCGCGGAGGGCCAGGGCCTTCAGCACCTCGTCGGGCTTCTGGTAGGCGTCGCGGGCCGGGTCGTCCAGGGACGCGATGTACGCCGCCGGGTCCCCGTGGAGATGGTGCATCTCCTGCGGGGTCGTCGCGGCCTGCCCGAACGCGGCCGACGGAACGGCGAGGGCGAGAAGGAACGACGGGAGCGGCCTCACCGGCCCGCGACCTCCGCGACGCCCTCGATCAGCCGGTTCACCTCGTCGAGCGTCGTGTAGCAGGCGCATCCCGCGCGCACCACGCCGTCGTCGGCGTGGCCGAGGCGGCGGACGACCGTGGTGGCGTAGAAGTCGCCGCTCGAGACGAAGACGGCCCGGGCGGCGAGGGCCTTCGCGACGTCCTCCGAG
>JBGPQQ010000506.1:0-2793 GCA_041489115.1 Vicinamibacteria bacterium
CGCGCCGCCGCGAGCGACGTCGTGCGCCGCGAGGCGCTCCGCGCCCTCGCCGTTCTCCCCCCCGACCCGTCGCTGCGCCCGCGTCTCGTGGGGCTCGTCGCGGAGCGGGACCCCTGGATCCGCGCCGAAGCACTGGGCGCGCTCGCCCGCACCGATCGCGGCGACTTCGCCCTCGTGCTCTCGGGGATGGACGCCGACCCCGTGTGGTGGGTGCGCTCGGCGCTCGCCTCCTCCCTGGGCGACGTCGGGGACGAGATGAGCGTGGGAATTCTCCACGCGATGCTCCGGGACGAGGACCCGCGCGTCCTTCCCGCCGTCCTCGACGCCCTTAGGCGGGCGCGCGGGAGAGACGCGCTCGACACGCTCGTCCGGCACCTCGAGCACGCCGACCTCGGGGTGCGCGTGGGGGCGGCGGAGGGGATCGCCGCCCTCGGCGCGGTGGGCGCATCCTCGCCGCTCCTCGCCGCCTGGCGTCGCGGCCTCGGCGACGGGGCCGGCGAGCTCGAGGCGCGGATCGCCGCCGTCAAGGCGCTCGCCGCGCAGAAGGACGACGAGGCGAAGGCGGGCCTGGCCGAGGTCGCGAAGGCGGACCCCCCGCGCGCGGTGCGCGCCCGTGCGGCTCTCGCCCTGCGCGAGCTCGGCGCCACGGTCCCCGACCCCGGGCCGCAGGCCGTCGAGCGCCCGGCCCTCGACTACCGTGAGGCCATGGCGCCCTTCGATCCCCGCCCGGGCGTGCCCCTCTACACGCCGCGCGCCTTCGTGCGCACGCGGCACGGCACGATCGAGATCCACCTCGACGTCGTGGAGTCCCCGCTGACCACGGCCTCGTTCATCGACCTCGCGCGGCAGGGCTTCTACGACGGGCTCGTCTTCCACCGCGTCGAGCCGGGCTTCGTCGTCCAGGGGGGCTGCCCGCGGGGCGACGGCAACGGAGGGCCCGGCTACGCCCTGCGCTGCGAGATCACGCGGCGCCCCTACGGCCGGGGCGCCGTGGGCATGGCCCTCTCCGGCAAGGACACCGGCGGCAGCCAGTTCTTCATCACGCTCTCGCCGCAGCCGCACCTCGACGGGGGCTTCACCCTCTTCGGCCAGGTGGTGGCGGGAATGGACGCCGTCGACCGGATCCGGCCCGGCGACGTGATCGAGCGGGTCGAGGTCTGGACCGGGGAGTGAGGGCACCGTGGGCCCGCCGCGAATCCGCCTCGTCGCCCTGGACATCGACGGGACGCTGCTCCGCGGCGACAAGACGGTTTCCCCGCGGACACGGCTCGCGATCGACCGCGCTCGCGCGGGCGGTGTGCGTCTCGTGCTGGTGACGGGCCGGCGCCACCCCTCGGCCCGCCGTGTCGCGGACGACCTCGGGGGGGAGGTCCCGCTGGTGCTCCACAACGGGGCGCTCGTGGTCGAGGACGGAAGGGTCCTCCGCTGCCGCCCGCTCCCCCGCGCGGCGGCGCTCCGCGCTATCGCGGCCGGGCGCGCGGCGGGGGCGGAGCCCGTCCTGCACTGCGGGTCGGGCGGCGAGGGCTGGCTCCTCGTGGACGCGGCGGCTCGGCCCTCCGGCCTCGTCGGCTACTACCTCGAGCGCTCGCGGGCGGAGGTGAGGGTCGTGCCCGACCTCGCCGCCGCGGTGGAGGCCGAGGAGCCGATCCAGATCATGTTCGGGGGAGAGCGGACGGAGATGGAAGCGCTCCGTCCCGCCCTGGGCACGGCGCTCGGGAGCGGCGCGCGCATCGAGCGCACCGTCTACCCCGCGACCGGCGTCGTGCTCCTCGACGTCCTGCACCCCGCAGTGGGCAAGGCGGAGGCGCTCGGCTTCCTGCAGGAGCGCTGGGGGATCGCCGCGTCGGAGACCCTGGCGATCGGCGACAACTGGAACGACCGCGAGATGGTCGAGAGGGCCGGCCTCGGCTTCGTCATGGGCAACGCCGACCCGGAGCTGCTCGCGCTGGGCCTGCCCGTCCTGCCGACGAACGAAGAGGACGGCCTCGCGCGCGCGATCGAAGAGCACGTCCTCGGCGCGCAGGGGTGAGCCGTGAGGTTGCGGACGCAACACCCCCCTGAACACAATAAAGAAACGAGGGGGCGATGCGTGCAGCCCCCTCGACCACGGCCCGCCGGAAAAAAAGTGGGGGGCGAGATCGCTCTCGACCCCCCCAACTTCCCCGGGGCTCTTACTTCTTCTTCTTGGCGGCCTTCTTCTTGGCAGCCTTCTTCTTCGCCGGCATTGAGGTAATCCCCCCTTTCAGTCCAAGTCTGGACGGTGGAGGCTCTCTTTCAACCTAGAGGGTCTCAAAGAGCCTCGCATACTAGGGGTAGGGTAGGAACGCCCCACGACCTTGTCAAGCATTTTTTCCTCGTGCTCCGACCGATGCTCCACACATGGAGTGGCTTAGGCTGTGCATGATGGTGTGGAAATCGCCTCAAATGGCTCCAGGAGCTGGTTTCAGCGATCACATCCCGCGAAGCCACTGTCTTTCAGAGCCTTCCACCGCGGGCGACGAAAATGTGGGGGAGTGGACGAGACAGATGCTTCTTGTACGGTACTTTGAATACACGAAAGCGAGGCCCCCCGTTCCACCCCGCCTGGTCTCACCGCTCGAGCGGCGGCGCGTCCGGCAGCCGGGCGCCGGGCTCGAGGCGTCGGATCGCCGCCGCCGCCTCGGTGCGGAGCGTGTCGCGTCCGAGCGGCTCGTCCCAGGCCCGCCGGTAGTACTCGAGCGCGTCCTTCCGGTTCCCCTCGTCCTCGAGCGCCCGCGCGACCGCCATGCGCGCGAGGGGCCGCAGCCCCGGGTC
>JBGPQQ010000507.1:0-2791 GCA_041489115.1 Vicinamibacteria bacterium
CCGCCGGCGGCCCGGCCGCGGCGGCGGAGGTTCCGGGCGAGCGAGGCCACGACGGCCTCGGGCGCGTGGAGGAACATGCGGTGGAGGCGCAGCAGCAGGCGCCCCGCCTCGCGCTTGAACGAGAGCAGCACCGAGCGGTTGTCGGTGAGCACGAGCCGCAGCGGCTTGCCCGCCTCGCGGGCGAGCGCCATCTCGAGCGAGGGCGCGTCCCAGCGGGGCGCGTCCTCGAAGGCGAACTCGAGCTGCCGTGCGGGGCTCATCTCTCGGAAACCGGTCGCGATGAGGATGGCGCAGCGCCGCCCGCTCGTCAAGCGACGGGGGCGTCGCGCGAGCACCCCCGAAAGCAGGCCACGGGCTGCGAGCGCAGCGGGATTCACTCCCGCGAAGCCCCGGGTTCGCGGAGAGGCCCGGGACAAGCGAGCGGGGGTTGTAGGGGGTGCGGCACGGCACCCCCTACTTCAAACTCTGCTGCGCGGCACGTAGTACTGCGTGCCCTTCCCCATGCCCCGGATCTGCTTCAGCAGGTCGTCGGTGTCCTCGGGGTTCTTCACGAAGTCCACGTCCGCGGTGTTCACCACGAGGAGCGGCGTCGCCGAGTAGTGGAAGAAGTAGTGGTTGTACGCCCGGTTGACCTCGGCGAGGTACTCCTCCGAGAAGTTCGTCTCCTCGGGGCGGCCGCGCGCCGCGACCCGGCGCATCAGCACCTCGGTGGGCGCCTGCAGGTACACCACGAGGTCGGGCCGGGGCACGCTCTCCGAGAGCAGCGAGAAGAGCTTGTCGAAGATGAGGAGCTCGCTGTCGTCGAGGTTCAGGTAGGCGAAGAGCCGGCTCTTCTCGAAGACGTAGTCGGAGAGTGTCGCCTGGGTGAAGAGCTGCCGCTGGAGGAGCTCCTGCTGCTGCCTATAGCGCGAGAGGAGGAAGAAGAGCTCGGCCTGGAAGGCGACCCCGGGCTTGCCGTCGTAGAACGGGCGGAGGAAGGGGTTCTCCGCCCAGTCCTCGAGCACCTTGTTGGCGTCGATCCGCTCCGCCAGCTTGTCCACCACCGTCGTCTTGCCCGCCCCGATGGGCCCGTCGACCGCGATGTAGTGGAAGGCCATCAGGCCCGCGCCTCCGCCGGCGCGTGGAGCCGGACGGCGGAGGCGTCCGGGCAGCGCGCGAGGAGCTCCCAAACCGCGAGGCCGAGCACGGGGTGGACGAGGCCGGGGGCGATCTCGGCGAGGGGGGCGAGGACGAACCGCCGCTCGTGGAGCCGCGGGTGGGGGATGACGAGGCGGGGAGCGTCGCGCCGCTCGCCGCCGAAGAGGAGGACGTCCACGTCGATCGTGCGCGGGCCGTTCCTCTCTGCGCGCACGCGCCCCATCTCGCGCTCGGTGGCGAGGCAGGCCTCGAGGAGCGCCTCGGGCGAGAGCTCCGTCTCCCCTCCCGCCACCGCGTTCAGGAACCAGCCCTGGGGCGGCCCGCCCACCGGCTCGGTGAGCCAGAGCGAGCTGCGCCGCGTCGGGTGGAAGCCGCGCGCGGCGAGACGCGCGAGCGCGCCCTCGATCGCCGACTCGCGGTCGCCCAGGTTGGAGCCGAGACCGAGAAAGACCGGCGGCGGACCCATGTCCCCCCCATTATCCACGGGGCTCCCCCCGGGAGCGACGGGAGTATGATCGGTGGCGATCCGGGAAAGCCGCGCGGGAGGTGACCATGGCCGTCCAGACCATCTGCGAGCTGTTCTATCGCTCGGTCGACACCTACCGCAAGCCGGAGCACCTCAAGTACCGCAAGGACGGCGCGTGGCACGCGGTCAGCTCGGAGGAGCTGCGCGCCGCGGTCGAGGAGATCTCGATGGGCCTGCGGGCCCTCGGGGTCGGCCGCGGCGACAAGGCCGCCATCCTCTCCGAGAACCGGCCGGAGTGGGCCTTCGCCGACCTCGCCACCCTCTGCGCCGGGGCGGCAGACGCGACGATCTACCCGACGCTGACCGCGGCGCCGGTGCTCTACATCCTCGACGACTCGGAGTCGAAGGTCGTCTTCGTGTCGAACGCGGCGCAGGCGGCCAAGGTCGCCGAGGTGCGCGCCCGGCTCCCGCACCTCCGGCACGTCGTCCGCTTCGACCCCGCCCCCGTCCCCGGCACCCTCTCGCTCGACGAGCTGCGGGCGAAGGGGAAGCAGGCGCTCGACGCCGACCGCGACGCGGTGCGCCGCCTCGCCGCCGAGCTGACGAAGGACGACCTCGCCACCCTCATCTACACCTCGGGCACCACCGGCGACCCCAAGGGGGTCATGCTCACCCACGGCAACCTCCTCCACAACGTCCTCGCCGCGGAGAAGGTCTTCCCGATGGTGAACCACGAGTGGACGGCGCTCAGCTTCCTGCCCCTCTGCCACAGCTTCGAGCGCACCGCCGGCTACAACTTCATGCTCCACCGCGGCGTCACCATCGCCTACGCCGAGAGCGTCGAGAAGGTGCCGGAGAACATGCAGGAGGTGCGGCCGCACATCATGTGCTCGGTGCCCCGCCTCTACGAGAAGATGTACGCGCGGGTGAACGAGAAGGTAGCGTCGGACCCGCCGCTGCGGCAGAAGGTCTTCCGCTGGGCGATCGGGGTGGGGCGGAAGACGTTCGCCCACACCGTGGCCCGCACCGAGCCCGGGGCGCTCCTGAAGCTGCAGTTCTCCCTCGCGGACAAGCTCGTCTTCTCGAAGATCAAGGCGCGCACGGGCGGCCGGCTCCAGCTCTTCATCTCCGGCGGGGCGCCCCTCGCCCGGGAGATCGCCGAGTTCTTCGGGGCCGCGGGGATGCTCG
>JBGPQQ010000508.1:0-2781 GCA_041489115.1 Vicinamibacteria bacterium
CTTCCAGGAGTGGGGGCCGACGGCGTAGCCGAAGAGAGCGTCGTCCTCGCGCCGCTTCAGCCGGTAGCGGCCGCCCTCCTGCTCGTCGGTCCAGCCGGCCGGCAGGTCGGAGGCTCCGCCGATCTCGTCGAGGACGATGGCGCCTTCGCGCACGGCGGGGCCAAGGAGCGTGTGGCCGCGCTCGCGCAGGGCACCGAGGAGGGCGTCGAGCTCGCGGGCCTCGACGACCAGAGTGTCACCCGGGTTGGTCAAGGACCCCTCCAGTTGCCGGGAAGGCCGTGCAAACGAAACGCCACGCGCGTTTCGTAGATCAAACCGATCGAACCGGCCGCGGCGGCACGGGGCCGCGGCCTGATTTGCCGCGGTGGGGCGGCGCCCGCGAAAAACTCGCGGTGAGCCGTTCGGCTCAGCCGGCTACTCGACCTCGGTGACGATGAACATCAGCACGTGGCTCCCGATCCGGAACTCCTGCTGGTTGCCGAGCTGGTGCTGCTCGATGCGCTCGAGCTCGATCCAAGTGCCATTCGTCGAGCCGAGGTCGCGCAGGATGGCCACGTCGCCCACGATCTCGAGCGCGGCGTGCTGGCGGGAGGACTCGGGGTCGTCGATGTTGATGTCGGCGCCCGAGCGCCCGATGACCGTGCGGGTCTTCGAGATCGGGAAGATCTGGCCGGTGGCCGCGCCCTGGATCACCGCGAGCGAGAAGCGCTTGTCCTTCGGCAGCTGGAGCAGCCCCATGCGCTGCGCGTCGCCGCCGGAGATCGTGGCGGAGCCTGCCTCGGGCTTCGCCGCCGGGGGCTGGACCGGGGTCCTCTGCGTGCGCAGGCTCGGCTCGGGCGGGCGGGCGGGGGCAGGGGCAGGGGCAGGGGCAGGCGGGGGCGGCACGGGCTGGTCGGCCGCCATGGTGGAGGAGCCGAAGAGCCGGTTCTCGATCTCGATCGTCCCCCCGCACTTCGAGCAGCGCGTCTTCACCTTCGGCCGGTTGCCCAGCTTCGACTCGTCGAACTTGTACCTCGACTGGCAGGCGGGGCAGACGACGATCATCGCGACACTCCTCCGCTCGCCCGGGCAGCGCGGACGCGGGGCTTCCGGCGCCGGACGGCCGGGGAGAGGATAATACGAATCAGGCGGTTGCGGCAGCCGGGTTAGAATGCAAGCCCCATTTCGAGGAGGCGACGTGGAGCGGAACGACATCCTCTGGTTCGGCGACGACGGGGACATCGAGGACGACGACGAGCTCGAAGACGACGAGGACATCGAGGACGACGACGAAGACGACGACGACGAGGAGGAAGAGGAGGAAGAGGAGGACGAGGACCTCGAAGACGAAGAAGAGGAAGAAGAGGACTGGGACGACGAGGACGAGGACGACGACGACGAGGACGGCGACGACGAGGACTTCGACGAGGAAGAAGAGGAAGAGTGAGCTCCAGCGCTCCCCTCCCGCTCCTCCCGCGGCCGGCCTGGATCCGCGCGAAGGCCCCCCAGGGTCCGGTCTACGAGCGTCTCCGGGGCCTGATGCGGGGCCTCGAGCTCCACACCGTGTGCGAAGAGGCGCACTGCCCGAACCTCGGGGAGTGCTGGAGCCGCGGCACCGCCACCTTCATGATCCTCGGCGACGTATGCACGCGGGCGTGCGGCTTCTGCGCGGTCAGGACGGGCCTCCCCGGACGGCCGCCCGACCCCGAGGAGCCCCGGCGGGTCGCCGACGCGGTGGCGCGCATGGGGCTGCGCCACGCGGTGGTCACGTCCGTGAACCGGGACGACCAGCCGGACGGGGGCGCGGGCCTCTTCGCCGCCACCATCCGTGAGATCCGCGCCCGGGTGCCGGGCTGCGCGGTCGAGGTGCTGATCCCGGACTTCAAGGGCCGCGGGGACGCCCTGCAGGCCGTGCTCGATGCCCGGCCGGACGTCCTCAACCACAACGTCGAGACCGTGCCCCGCCTGTACCGCCAGGCGCGGGCGGGGGCGAGCTTCCCGCGCTCGCTCGATCTCCTGAAGCGGTCGAAGGACGCGGGGCTCCTCACGAAGAGCGGCATCATGGTCGGTCTCGGCGAGGAACGGGCCGAGATCGAGGAGACGATCCGGGCCATCCGCGGCTCCGGGACCGACATCCTCACCGTGGGCCAGTACCTCCGGCCCTCCCCGCAGCACATGCCGGTCCTTCGCTACTACGCGCCGGGAGAATTCGACACGCTGCGCGCCTTCGCTGTCGACCTCGGCTTCGCCCACGTCGAGTCCGGCCCGCTGGTCCGCTCCAGCTACCACGCGGAGAGCCACGTACCGAGGTAGGTCCCCGGGGGGGCTGGACTACGGAGCCGTCGGCTTGCGTTGCCGCGCCACCACTGAAGCGATGACGTCGGCCGCGTGGTCGACATCCGTCGCGGTGGTCGTTCGTCCGAGTGACAGACGCAGCGAGGACTGCACCCGCTCCGGCGACAGGCCCATTGCGCGCAGCACGTGGGACGGCTCGACGCCGCCCGCGGAGCAGGCGGCGCCGGTCGAGACGGCGATCCCCTCGAGGTCCAGGGCGATCAGCAGCCCCTCGGCCTCGGTCCCCTCGAACGACACGTTGGTGGTGTTCGGCAGTCGCGGGCCGTCCCCGTTGCGGCGGGCGCCGGGGATGGCGAGCAGGCGCTCCTCGAGCCGGTCGCGGAGGGCGGCGACGCGGGCCGCCTCCGCCTCCAGGCCCTCGCGTGCCAGGGCCGCCGCCGCGCCGAAGCCGACGACACCCGCCACGTTCTCCGTGCCCGCCCGGCGGTTGCGCTCCTGCCCGCCACC
>JBGPQQ010000509.1:0-2731 GCA_041489115.1 Vicinamibacteria bacterium
ACGCCGTGCTCGACCCCACGAACCCCCTCGCCGACACGTCGGTCGTCGTGCGCGGCACCGTCGACGGCTTCGTCCCCGTGCGCCGGCGCGTGCGCCTCTTCGGCGAGGGCTGGCTCGACTGGAGCTACTTCCGTCGATACAGCACGGAGCGGTCCAGCGACCCGGGCGCCCGGGGCCGGGCCGAGGTGGACTTCGGCCCCTTCACGCTCGTCGGGGGGGCCGGCGCTCTCCAGGCCCGCCAGCTCTACTCGATCGACATCGACCAGCGCATCCTGCGGCAGGAGCGCTGGGTGAACGGCTGGGCCGAGTGGCGCCTCACCCGTCGCTTCCTCGTCTCGGGTGGGGCCGAGCACCGCGGCTACCGCTTCGACCCGAGCGCCCGCACCGCGAGCGGCAACCTGGGAGCCGCCGCGAGCCTCGACCGCAACAACCTCACCGGCACGGTGGCCCTCCGCTACAAGCTCAGCTCGATGACCACGGCGGTCGCCACCGGCGAAGTGCTGGAGGACCAGTTCCGGCCCTCCGCCTCGGGCCTCGGCACCACCCGTTCCTACCGCACCCTCGCCGGCCTGGAGTTCGGCGAGAAGGCCTTCGTCACCGGCCGCTTCCTCGCCGGGATGCGCGACGTCCCGGCCGCGAGCAGCGGCAGCCTGCCGACCTACCGGGGCCCCGCCTACCAGGCCCAGCTCGCCCTGCCCCTCTTCAACCGCCTGCGCCTCGTGGGCACGGCGCAGCGCGACGTCTACGTCGCCGCGGCCGCCGTCCAGACCGCCGAGGAGCGCGCCCGCAACGCCTTCGTCCTCACCCAGCTCCAGGGCTCGGCCGACATCGACCTGCCGCTCGATTTCGTCGGCCGGGCGAGCGTCGGCTTCAGCAAGGCGGATTACCTTCTCCCGACCCTCGTCCGAGGCGTCCCCTTCCCCCGCGTCGAGCACCTCTACAGCGCAGGGGGCAGCCTTCTGCGCCGCATCTCCGACAGCATCCGCGTCGGCGGCACCGTAGCCTACTACCGGCGGGTCAGCACCCTCCCTGCCTACTCCTACGACCGCTGGGTGTACGGGGTCTCCGCCGAGATCGTCCCCTGAAGCCGCAGAGTGACTTAGAGGGTGACTTAGAGGGTGTTGTTGACAGGGGGGACAGGGGAAGATACGATCGCCATGGTCGATGATCGGGGAACCTTCCATCCCCAGGATCTAAGGTAGGCAACAGAGAGTCTAAGGTAGGCAACTGAGAGATGGTGAAGCAGACGACGTGCCTCATTCTGGCCGCGGGCCTCGCGCTCGCGGGAGTCCCCGCCGGAGCCCAGGGCCCCAACACCGTGTGGGGCTCCGTGCCCCAGGGTGTGTCGGAGGCCGCCACCGCCGTCCTCCTGGACACCGCGGACAAGATCCTGGTGAGGGTACCGATCGTCGACGGCAAGTTCGCCTTTCGCGACATCGGCCCGGGCCAGTACGTGGTGGCCCTCCAGACCTCCCTGGGGCGCGAGGTCGCCCGCAGCTGCCCCGTGGGCCTCACGATCGGCTCCGAACAGGAGGCCATCTTCAGCTGTGAGCGCGTACCTGCGGCCGTCCTGCCGTCCGGTGGCCTCAGCAAGACCGCCTGGATCCTGATCGGGGCGGCGGCGGTGGGCATCACCACCGCGGCCATCATCATCGCGCACAAGGACAACGTGGCGAGCCCCAGCCGCTGAGCTCGCCCGTCGCCGTGACTGCGCCCGTCGGCCCGGCCGACGGGCGCACGTGTTTCCGGAGGGTGTATCTTCGCGTCATGTGCCGCGCCGCCCTCGCCCTCGCGCTGATGCTCCTCGTTCCCGCCCCGACGCCCGCCCAGGTCCCGACGCCCGCCGCTCAGGCCCCCGCGGCCGCCGCGGAAACGAGGCAGGACTACCAGATCGGGCCGTCGGACATCCTGAAGGTCACGGTCTACGGGCACGAGGACCTCACCCAGACCATCCTCGTGCAACCCGACGGCACCTTCACCTTCCCCCTCGTCGGCCGTGTGAAGGGCTCCGACATGACGCCGGCGGAGCTCGAGAAGAAGATCGTCATCCTCCTCTCGCGCGGCTTCATCCGCAACCCCCAGGTCACCGTGGTGGTGCAGGAGTACCACAGCAAGACCGTCTACGTGGTGGGAGAGGTGGCCCGCCCCGGCCCCTACCCGATCGCGGGTCGCACCACCCTCGTGGAAGTACTGGCGAAGGCCGGCCCCACCCCCACCGCGGGCGCCGAGGTGGTGGTGGTGCGCCCGCACCAGGGCGCCGCGGTGGACGGGCCCGTGCTCCCGACCGAGGTGGCCGAGGGCGAGGAGGCCCCGCCGGATAAGCCGCGGGCCGACGTCTTCCGCGTGGCGATGAGCGCCATCCAGGCGGGCGACCTCGACAAGAACCTCGCGCTCCAGCCGAACGACACCGTCTTCGTGCCCCAGGCCCCGAAGGTCTTCGTGAGCGGCGAGGTCCGCAACCCCGGCGCCTACGGGTGGTTCCCGGGAATGACCACCCGCCAGCTCATCTCCGTCGCGGGCGGGCTCACCCCGGACGGGTCGAACGGGCGCCTCAAGGTCGTCCGGCAGGTGAACGGCAAGAGCGAGGAAGGCAAGATCAAGCTCGACGAGGCCGTCAAGCCCGGCGACACCGTCGTCGTCCGACGAAGGCTCTTCTAGAAGACGCGTGGGCGCACGGCACGAGGGCGGCCGCGCCCGCGCCTGGATCCGCCGGCGGCCGAGGCGTCCGCCG
>JBGPQQ010000510.1:0-2721 GCA_041489115.1 Vicinamibacteria bacterium
CCGCGGCCGCGGCGAGGAGCGCGTTCGCGGCGTAGAGGGCGCCGAGGCTCTCGTGACCGGTGAAGGTCAGGGCCGCGAGCCCCGCCGCGCCCGCCAGCAGGGTCGCCTGCGCGAGGAACATCACCCGACGGCGGTCGTGGCGGTCGGCGGTGACCCCTCCCCAGAGCGAGAAGAGGATGATCGGCACCACCCGCGTCAGGCCGAGGGCGCCCAGGGCCAGCGCGGAGCGGGTGAGGACGTAGACGTGCCAGTGGAGGGCTACCGTCTGCATCTGCGAGCCCGCGAGCGAGACGAGCTGCGACAGCCAGAGCAGCCGGAAGTCGCGGTGCCGGAGAACGCGGTACGGGGGAGGGCTCAAAACCGAAACACGCCGAACCGCGTCTCGGGTATGGGGGCGTTGAGGGCGGCGGAGATCCCGAGGGCGAGGACGGCCCGCGTGTCGGCCGGGGGGATGATGCCGTCGTCCCAGAGCCGCGCTGTCGAGAAGTAGGGGCTCCCCTCCTCCTCGTACTTGGCGAGGATCGGAGCGCGGAGGGCCTCGACCTCCGCCTCGGTCGTGGGCTTGCCCTGGCGCGCGCGCTGCTCCTGCTTCACCTGCGTGAGCACCGACGCCGCCTGCTCGCCGCCCATCACGCTGATGCGGGCGTTCGGCCACATCCAGAGCTGGCGCGGCTGGTAGGCGCGCCCGCACATGCCGTAGTTGCCGGCACCGAAGCTGCCCCCGATGATGACCGTGAACTTCGGCACCTCGGCGTTCGCCACGGCGTGGACCATCTTGGCCCCGTCCTTCGCGATGCCCTTCTGCTCGTACTCCCTGCCCACGATGAAGCCGGTGATGTTCTGGAGGAACACGAGCGGCACCCGCCTCTGGCAGCACATCGAGATGAAGTGCGTGGCCTTGAGCGCGCTCTCCGAGAACAGCACGCCATTGTTGGCCAGGATGCCCACCGGGTAGCCCATGATCCGGGCGAAGCCCGTCACCAGGGTCGTGCCGTAGAGGGCCTTCCACTCCGAGAAGCGGCTCCCGTCCACGATCCGCGCGACGACCTCCCGCACGTCGTAGGCGCGCCGCGGGCTGGCCGGCACGATGCCGCCCAGCTCCTCCGGGGCGTAGAGGGGGTCCTCCGGCTCCTCGACCTCCCAGGGCGTCTCCTTGCGCGCGGTCAGCGTTCCCACGACGTCGCGCGCCCGGGCGAGCGCCTCCGCCTCGTCGAGGGCGTAGTGGTCGGCGACGCCGCTCGTGCGCGCGTGCACGTCGGCCCCGCCCAGCTCCTCGGCGCTCACCTCCTCGCCGGTCGCCGCCTTCACGAGCGGCGGCCCCCCCAGGAAGATCGTGCCCCGGCCCTTCACGATCACCGTCTCGTCGCTCATGGCCGGCACGTAGGCCCCGCCCGCGGTACAGGAGCCGAGGACGACGCTCACCTGAGCGAGGCCGAGGGCGCTCATCCGCGCCTGGTTGTAGAAGATGCGGCCGAAGTGCTCGCGGTCGGGGAAGACCTCGGCCTGCAGGGGCAGGAACGCCCCGCCCGAGTCCACGAGGTAGAGGCAGGGCAGGCGGTTCTCGCGCGCGATCTCCTGCGCCCGCAGGTGCTTCTTCACCGTGATCGGGAAGTACGTCCCGCCCTTCACGGTGGCGTCGTTGGCCACGACCATCACCTCGCGGCCGCGCACGCGCCCGATGCCGCAGACGAGGCCGGCCGAGGGGGCCTGGCCCTCGTAGAGAGAGAAGCCGGCCAGGGCGCCGATCTCCAGGAAGGGCGTGCCGGGGTCGAGGAGCTTCTCCACCCGGTCCCGGACCAGGAGCTTCCCCTGCTCGCGGTGGCGGCGCACGGCCTCCTCGCCGCCCCCGGCCCGGGCCGCGGCCAGCCGCTCGCGCAGCTCGGCCACCAGGCCGTCCATGCGCGACCTGTTCTCGGCGAATTCCGGGGAGGCGGCGTCGACGCGGGACTCGAGGACGCTCACGCGCCGGAGTCCCCCAGGCAGATGCCGAGCTCGCGGGCGGTCAGGATCGTGTCGCAGTCGAGCGGCACGACCTTCATCCGCTCCGTGGCCTCGGCGAGCGGCACGTAGCGCACCTTCGGCGGGTCGAGCGCGACCATGACCCCCGTCTTCCCCGCCGCCAGCGCCCTCACCGCCGCCGCCCCGAAGCGCAGCGAGATGAGCCGGTCGAAGGTGGTCGGGCTGCCGCCGCGCAGCAGGTGGCCGAGCACGACGTGGCGCGTGTCGCGGCCGGTGGCCTTGCCGATCTCCACCGCCACCCTCTCCCCCACCCCGCCCAGCCGCTCCGCCGAGCCCGCCTTCTTCTCGACGACCGAATAGGCGCCGTCCTTCGACCGCGCGCCCTCCGCCACGACGACGATCGCGAAGGCATGCCCCCGCGAGTAGCGCTCCTGGATCTTCTCGGACACCGACCCGAGGTCGTAGGGAATCTCCGGGATCAGGATGACGTCCGCGGTGGCCGAGACGCCCGCGTTGAGGGCGATCCAGCCGGCGTAGCGCCCCATCACCTCGACCACCATCACCCGCCGGTGCGAGGCCGCGGTCGAGTGGAGCCGGTCGATGCACTCGGTCGCGAACGAGACCGCGGTGTCGAAGCCGAACGTCACGACCGTCCGGTTGAGGTCGTTGTCGATCGTCTTGGGGACGCCGACGATCCGCACGCCCTTGTTCGCCAGCGCGTTCGCGATGGTGAGCGAGCCGTCGCCGCCGATCGCCACCACG
>JBGPQQ010000511.1:0-2719 GCA_041489115.1 Vicinamibacteria bacterium
CCCGCTCGTGGCGCCCCTCATCAAGGCGTGCTCGGACCCGGCGCTCCTGGAGGAGTGGGCCCTCGCCGCGCCACGGCTTACCGACGACGAGTTCCTCGCGCTCGTGAGGAGCGAGGGCTCGGAGGTGGGTCGACGCCCGCCTGCGCCCCGGCCAGTGCGAGGCCGCGCGCCCCGCCCGTCACGGCGCTCCCGCCCCTCGAAGCGCCGCTGAGTGATGCTGGCCGCCGAGATCATCAAGGCGCTCGACCGAGAAGGCCTGAGCGTGCGCGGCCTCGTGTCGATCATCAATCGGCTCGGGTCGCGCGTGGAGGTCAGGATCAGGGTACGGCGCGCCGAGACAACCGCGCAGGGCGTGCCGGCGTAGGGCCCGCCACGGAGGGGCCCCTCTCTCACCGAGGAGCACGTGCGAGCGGCGATCGCCTTCGCCCGATGAGATCAAGCTCGACCGAGCCAAGGTGAAGGAGGGAGTGGCCGCCATCTACGAGGGTGCGACCCCATAGGCTGGAAGGCGATTGATGCGCTGCGAGGGGTCGTGAAGGACGCGCCTCGAGACATGGCCGAGAACCACGACAAGTACCTGTACGGCGGCCTCGAAGGGTGATCCGCGAGGCGTGGGCGAGGTGGCCATGAAGCTTGCCCTTCTGGATACCGTGGTCTTGAAGCGCGACCTGCCGGAGACCTCGGCGCGGTTGTGGAGCTCTACGGCACGGACGGAGTCGAAGTGGAGTTCGTTCGGGCCTCCGGCCAGACCAAGGCGCTGGTCACCGTGAAGGCTCACTCGGCCTCCTGCTGAGAAACTTGTCGCCCCGACGGACCTTCGCTGTCCATTCGCTGGTGTAGTCTTCGGGCCGTGGATGCTGATCGTGCGTTGAAGAAGCTGTTCAGTCTGCGGGCGGCGGAGCTGCTCGCGCTGACGGGCGACCGCGGGGCCCGCGTCGTCTCGCGGCAGGTCCCCGAGGTGGCTGCGGTCACCCGGCGACTCGACTTCGTGATGAAGCTCAGGCGGGGTCGCGAGGTCTACCTGAGACACATCGAGTTCGAGATGCGGTTTCGCCGGAGTCTCACGCGCCGGCTCTTCGAGTACGCGGCGGCCCTGGCCGCGGAGCACCGCTTGCCCGTCGTCTCGACCGCCATCATCCTCAAGGCGCCGGCCCCGCGCGCTCTCGTCTACGAGGAGCGCGTGCGGGGGCGGGTGGTGTGCTGGCGGCGCATCCCGGTCCTTCGGCTGTGGAAGATGAAGCCGGCCGCGGCGATGAGGCTGGGGCCCGGCGGCGCCGCGTTGGTGGGGCTCATGGGGAAACCGAACCTGGAGGTCGTGGAGGCCGCCGCGCGCCGCATCGAGGCCGCCGCGCCGAAACGGCAGTACAGGGACCTGTCGGCCGTATTGCGGATGCTTTCCGAGGGGCGATACACTGCCCGTGATCTGGAGCGGATCGTCCCGAAAGGGGTCGTCATGGGTTCGAGCCTGTTTGCCGAGGTCAGAAAGCGTAGCCGGGCCGAGGGCCGGGCCGAGGGCCGGGCCGACAATGCCCGGACGGTGTGTCTGAGTTTCGCGAAGCAGCACCACGAGGGGCTCCTCCCGCTCGTGGCGCCCCTCATCAAGG
Organism: Vicinamibacteria bacterium; assembly: GCA_041489115.1. Classification (GTDB taxonomy): domain Bacteria; phylum Acidobacteriota; class Vicinamibacteria; order Fen-336; family Fen-336; genus DATBSL01. The sequence goes on from JBGPQQ010000511.1 coordinate 1,605, forward strand.
CGTGCTCGGACCCGGCGCTCCTGGAGGAGTGGGCCCTCGCCGCGCCACGGCTTACCGACGACGAGTTCCTCGCGCTGGTGAGAAGCGAGGGCTCGGAGGTGGGTCGACGCGCGCCTGCGCCCCGGCCAGTGCGAGGCCGCGCGCCCCGCCCGTCACGGCGCTCCCGCCCCTCGAAGCGCCGCTGAGTGATGAGCAAAGAGCTGGAGGTGGTGTCGATCATCAATCGGCTCGGGTCGCGCGTGGAGGTCAGGTAAAGCCATGACGATCACGGTGGCCGCCATCTACGAGGGTGATGGCGTCCTGAAACTCGAGAGGCCCATCGACCTCAGAGAGAAGGCGCGGGTCCACGTGATCATCGAGGCCGAGGCCGAGTCGGCTTCGGCAGCCGACGCTGACGACCCCACAGGCTGGAAGGCGATTGATGCGCTGCGAGGGATCGTGAAGGACGCGCCTCGAGACATGGCCGAGAACCACGACAAGTACCTGTACGGCGGCCTCGGAGGGTGATCCGCGAGGCGTGGGCGAGGTGGCCATGAAGCTTGCCCTTCTGGATACCGTGGTCTTGAAGCGCGATTTGCCGGAGCATGGGCTCCGGGCCGGAGACCTCGGCGCGGTTTGGCCTCCGGCCAGACCAAGGCGGCGGTCACCCTGAAGGCGGCGGATGTCCGACAACGATGCCAGGCAGGCCAGGGCATCTCGACGGCGGAGATGCGGCGGCGCCTGAAGCAGCGCCGCGCCGACGCCGAGGGCTCGTCGGGCCGCCGTCGGGCCCCGCGACCCGCCCGCAGGGCCGCGCGCCGCACATCGCGCTAGAGCGCCGTCTCCTTCTCGCGCGGCCACTCGCCTTCGAACGCCGAGACGACGGCGGATCGCCACGCGCGCCGTCCCGAAACCGCGCTCGCGATGACAAGGCGCGACAGGCGACGAGAGGGCCGGGTTGCGGATCCACGGCGAGCGAACCGGACCCGACGTGGCGAGTCGGCCTGGTGCTAGAGTTAGGCAAGCCGATGGCTACAGCCAAGCAGGTCGCCCGGGATCTCCTGGAAGCACTCCCCGAGGATTGCACCCTCGAGGACATCTCCTACCACCTCTACGTCCGAGCCAAGGTGGAGGAG
>JBGPQQ010000512.1:0-2716 GCA_041489115.1 Vicinamibacteria bacterium
ACACGTCCACGTACACGGCTTCGACGCCGACCCTGAACGTGGGGGTCCGGGGAGGCCCTTGCGCGGCCGAGGTGGCGAGCAGGGCGAGGGCGAGGCCGGTCACGGGGAGACCTCGCGGCGCAACGCCTCGAGCCGCTCCTCGACTCCGGCGGAGGGACCCCAGGGGTACAGCCAGAACGGGTCCGGCTTCGGCCGGCGTCCCGCGGGCCTCGTCGCCGTCTCCACCTCCCGGCGGGCGGCCGCCGCGTCCCCGAGTCGGAGACGCACGTGGCTCAGGGCCAGCCGGGCCGACTGGGCCTGCGCTTCCAGCGCGAGAGCGGCCTCGTAGCGCCGCGCGGCGTCGTCGAGCCGCCCGGCATCCTCGTCGATGCGGCCGAGGAAGAGATGGGCGAGGAAGGCCGTCGGAGCGTCGGCGGGGCGGGCCAGGATCTCCTCCAGCGCGGAGCGCGCCTCGGCCGTGTCGCCGAGCCTCCACGCGACGCGGCCGAGGCGCAGCCGCGCTTCGAAGTGCGAGGGTTCGGCCGCAACCGCAGAGCGCAACGCGCGGTGCGCTTTCTCGAGGTGGTCGCGGACCTCGCGGACATGGAGCAGGTCGGAGCGCGTCTTTCTCGTGTTCGGGTCGACGAGCGCCTCCTCGGAGAGGCGAGGCGCGGTCTGCACGCCCAGAATCTCCTCGATCGAGCCGAGGAGGAGGAGAAGCCGCGCGGAGCCGGGAAAGTCACGGAGGCCCCGCTCGGCCCAGTCGAGCGCCTCGCCCCAGCGGTTCTCGGCCTGGGCGAGCCCCGCCGTCGATTCGTACCAGCGGCGAACGCTCGATGTGCGGGGTCGTCCTTCAAGAGGTTCACGAGCTCGACCGCCGCCGACTCGTGGAGCCTCGCGGACTTCCCGTCGCGCCGGGCCCGCAGGGCGCAGTCGGTGTGGAGCATCAGCCCGGCGGCGACCGGGATCCGCTGCAAGGTGCTCGCGGCGGCGCAGTCGCGGCAGGCGCGGGCCTTCTGCCAGAGGGCGTTGAGCGCCGTGATCTCGTCGCGGAGACGCCCCTCCGGCCAGGCCGCCATGTCGGCGATCGCCCCCTCCCGGTCCCCCGAGGCATAGCGCCGGACGACGGCTTCGTAGGCGGGTGAGAGGACTTGGTGGGACTGCGCCCCGGCCAGGGCGGGGAGGGCCAGCAGGGTGAGCGCGCCCGCCGCCACCGTCGTCCGCAGATCCACGGCGGGAGCGTATCAGGGCGCCAGCGTGAACTCGGCGGTGCGGGTCACCATCGACTGCCCGTCGCTGACGACCAGCCGCAGCGTGTATGCCCCGGGGGCGAGGCCGCTCAGCGGCAGCTCGCCGACGACGCGGATCACGCCACTCGCGTCGGGTGCCGGCAGGGCCACCGGTCGAGTGAGGACCGTCTCACCACCGAGGACCGCCTCCAGCGTGGCCTCCGAGATCGGGCGCGGGCCGGGCCGCAGCGAGGCGAGGAAGGCCAGGGGTTTGCCCGCGGCGGCACGGAGCGGCTCGCCGAAGGTCGGGTAGAGCGCGTAGCCGCGGTAGTCGAGCGCGCCCGGCTCCGCGAGCGCGTGCGGCTCGGCATGCCCCACCACCATCAGGCTGCCGACGCGAAGCCCGGCGCCCGCCGGCACCTCCAGCGGAAACCGCTGCACGCCCGCGCTGCCGTTCTGGGCGTCGTAGACGATCATCTCGACGTCGTAGCGGCCCGGGGCGAGGCGCGCCTCGCGCTCGAAGAGGACGCGGCCCCTCTTCACGTCATCGACCTTGGACGCCGGCCACACGAGCGCGTATCGACGGCTCGCCTTCGCCGCCACGCGGCCGGTGCGATCACGCACGAGGGCGAGGACCGTGAAGTCCTGGCTGAAATCGCCCTTGTCCCTGTCGCGCACGAGGCTCAGCGCACCGGCCGGAAGCTCGGCCACGAGCGCAACGAAGCTCTCGTCGTCCTCGGCGGGGAAGTGGAAGGCCTTGCCCCGCACCGGCAGGGCGTCACCCCCGCGGGGCTGCTCGAGGCGGGCGAGGGCCGTCGCCTCGTACTCAAGGACCGGCGTCGGCGTGGGCGTCCGCACGGCGAAGTAGCCGCGTCGGGCCTGCACGGTGAGTCCGGAGCGCCGGAGGCGCACCTCAATCCGGCGATAGCGCCCGTCCCAGGCCTCGTTCCGGGGCGCATACGAGACCAGGTAGTACGCGGCGAGCTCCTCCTCGACGCGCTTGAGGCCCGCGGCGATGTTGTTGGTGTCGCGGATCAGGAAGCCGCCGGTGTCACGCGCGAGCGTGCCGAGGCCGCTGGCCGGGTCGAAGCGGAGCACGTCCTCGTTGCGCTCGAGCATCTTGGTCATGGCCGCCGTGCTGCCGCGGCCCGTGGGATCGAGACGGACGGCGTCCATCTCATCGCTCATCGCGGCCATCTCGCGGCGCATCTCGTCGGCGCTGCTGGTGGTGCGGAGCCCGGCCGCGTCGGCCGCGTAGAAGCTCACCCCGCCTCGATTCGCCTCGGACACGACCGCCGCCAGGGTTTCCTGCACCCGCGGCGGGAGCACGAGCCCCTCGGAGAAGAAGATGACCGCCTTGCGGCCGGGCAGGGTCTTGAGGCCGTTCACCAGGGCCAGGAGAGCGTTCGTGGTGGCGAGCCCCTGCTGGTCGCGCTCGAGGGCCTCCACGGCCTGCAGCATGCCGATCTGGGTCATCGTCATGCGGCGGGCGAGCTCCTGCTCGGTCG
>JBGPQQ010000513.1:0-2709 GCA_041489115.1 Vicinamibacteria bacterium
GCTCGAAGGAGGGACGGGCTACGTCAAGGTCGCCGATTTCACCGCCGCGACCGCGGACGACGTGCGGACCCGGGTGGAGACGCTGGAGCGGGGCGGCGCGGCGCGGCTGGTGCTGGACCTGCGCGACGCGGCCTGGGGCGCGCCGGCCGACGGAGCGAAGGTGGCCGAGCTCTTCCTGCAGGGCGGGCCCGTGGCGAAGCTCGTGGGCCGCCGCGCGGAAGAGCGGCTGCTGCAGGCCGACGCGGCGCGCTCCGCCTGGAGCGGGCCGCTCGCGGTGCTCGTGGACAACGGCACCGCGGGGCCGGGCGAGATCGTGGCGGCGGCGCTCCTCGACGCCGGGCGCGCGAAGCTCGTGGGCGAGCGCACCTTCGGCCGCGCGGCGGTCTCGAAGGCGGTGCCGCTCCCCGAGGGTGGCCTCGTGCTCACCGTGGCGAAGTACGTGTCTCCGAAGGGGACGTCGATCCACGGCCAGGGCCTCGAGCCCTCGGTGCCGGTCGCGACGGGCCGCGAGGAAGACGAGGACCTGCCCGAGAGCGCGCCCCGCCCCGACCGTATCCTCGAGAAGGCCCTCGAGGTCCTGAAGGCCGAGGCGCCGGCCGCGAAGGCCGCCGCCTAGCGCTAGCGCACGAGCTTCTTCAGCCCCTTGCCGGCCGCGAAGCGCGGCCAGCGCCGGGCGGGAACCCTCATGGCCTGGCCGGTGTGAGGGTTGTAGGCCGCGCGCGGCTTCCGGCGGCTCACGAGGAAGGTCCCGAAGTCCACGAGCTTCACCGCCTCGCCCTTCTTGAGCGAGCGGGCCACCTGCTCCAGGACCGCGTCCAGGGCGCGCAGGACGTCGGCCTTCGTGAGGCCAGTGTCCCGCGCGACCCGGGCGACGAGCTCCGACTTGTTCAAGCCCTCTCCTACGGCAGGACCTCGAACGGGGCCTCCTGGACGAGCTCCCTCTTCGCGATCTTGTCCGAGACCTTGAGCTGGACGACGTACTTGCCGGGCTCGAAGGCGGCGAGGGAGATGGGGCCGACCGAGGAGCCGGCGAACTCCGTCTCGATCGGGTTCGCGGGCGCCTTCGCGATCGGCGTCTTGCCGCCCTTCAGGATGCTGACCACCGCGACGCCGTCGGCCTTGCCCGTCGCGGGGTCCAGCCTCAGGTCGTAGACTTGGTAGAAGAACTCGAGCGGGTCGGCCTTGTGGGCGATCCCGCCGAAAGTGGGGCTCAGGCGCATGCGGCCGAGCTCGAACGCGGCGAAGGGGTGCTCGGGGTTCGAGGCGCCCCCCGGCAGGTCCTCGATCGCCCGCACCACGAGGACAGAGCCCGACAGCACCTTGGCGACGCTGCCATCGGGTGCCGTCTCGATCTTCGCGAAGTCGGGCACCTCGACCGGGGTCGACGCGAGCGACGCCTTGCCGCCCTTCACGTCCACGGCGCCGGCCTTGAGCGTGTACCTACCCGGCCTGAGGCCCAGCTTGAACGAGGCCACGAACGCGCCGTCCGCGCCGACCGGCACGCTCATCGTCTGCTCCGTCCAGCCCGCCTCCTTCCCGTCCTCGGCCACAGCACTCGCCGCCACCGAGACGTTGACGCTCTTCGTCCCCCCGCTCTCCGCGACCGCGAGGCCGCCCGCCTCGCCACGGATCAGCCCCAGGAGCGCCGTGCCGCCGTCCGCCACCTTGAGGTAGGACGCCCGCACCGCCACCGGGAAGTCCTCGCGGGGCTGCTTGAAGAGCGCCCTCGCGGCCGTGTCCCTCGGCAGGAGGTCGGCGAGCTTCACGAGCCGCCCGTCCTTGCCCATGCGGTAGTCGATATTGGGCTGCAGGACCTTGGACGCGGCGATGCGCTCCATCTGCGCGGCGAGGCCACCCACGCCGCGGCACTCGGCGTCGAACGCTATCACCGCCTTACCGCCCTGGAAGGTGCGCCCGGGCTTGTCCCGGTAGGTCCACGTCTCGGGCACGCGGATGCCCGGCGTCTGGCTGGCCTCCTGCTGCACCTCGTCGGGCTTGCCGAGCAGGATGAAGACCCGCCCACAGTCCGACGTCGAGCCCGGCTGGGCGGGAAGGCGGTACGCCTGATCGGCGGCGGCGCGGGCCTTCACGTACTCGGCCTGGAACTCGTTCTCCGGCGTCGCCAGGTCGGCGTCGCGGCGAGCCCAGAAGATCTTCTGGAACTCGAGCCGGTCGGCCTTCTCCTTGAGACCCTTGTAGGTCTTCTCCTCGTCCGCGAGCAGGATCGGGCGGACGTCGTCGAGCCACTTCTTGTCGTCCTTGTCCGGTTTCTGGGCGGCCGCGAGCCCGGGGGAGAGAAGGGCCAGGGCCACCAGGATCGCGTCACGGCTCGAGCGGTTGCGCATCGCGTTGTCTCCTTGCTACCTCAGGCGCTTGATTTTACGCGGCCGCCCGTGTGCCCACAAACGCCCGTCCCCTCCTGGGATCGGGAGGGGGGCGCGGGCCGGGCACGCTCCGTGCTAGTCTCGCCCTTCGTGCGGATCTGTGCCCTGCGCTTCCCGCCCGCCGTCGCCGCGGCGCTCGTCGCCACGCTCGGCATCGCGGCCGCCCCGCCGGCGGCTGCGGCCGCGCGCCGGCCGCGGCTCGCGGCCCGCCCGGCTCTTCCCAGGGTCATCCTGCCCGCGAGCGCGTCGGCGTGGGACCAGGCGGTCGGCCTGGCCGCGAGCAACGGGCTCGGCCGCGCGCAGGGAGCGGTCGTGGCGATGGACC
>JBGPQQ010000514.1:0-2706 GCA_041489115.1 Vicinamibacteria bacterium
AAAACAGGTTGCCCATCAGTGCGTCGGCAGGCATGTCGATTTGCGTGCGATACTCGAAATCTCCGGTATGCACCAGGACGTTCATGCTGTCCCCCTTGACTTCCCCGTGCATGAGCACATTCAATTCCACGCCGGCCATGATTGACCGGCGTTCACCGTCGAGCTCCGGCGGCCCGATCTCACCGGAGGAGGTCGCGCGGCGACTCGAGCCCCTGGTGGAGCGCGGCCTGATGGTGAGGGGTGGCTCACGCTACCTCGCCCTGGCGATCCCGCTGGGCAAGTACTCGCCGCCCGCCCCGGCTGTGGAGCGCTTCTACGACCTCGCGAGGGCCCTCGGGAGGAGGGTTACCGGGGGATGGGTCGTGTCACCGGATGCGACCCGGCCTGCCACCTTGCGGAGAGCCCGAGCCTTCAAGACGAGGTCGCGCCGCCGGGGACGGCTCCCCGGTCGGCGAGCCCTTCGCCTGACCGCGTCCCAGTTCTCCGTCGACGCCCGGGGCGAGATCCGGATCCGACGTGTCGCCAGCTGACCCATGAAAGGAGAAGACGATGCCTGCGAAGAAGAAGGCCGCGAAGGGGAAGAAGGTCAAGAAGGACAAGGGGAACGGAGCCCGGAGGAACAACAAGATCAAGCCGGCGAAGGCGTAAGGAGTCCGGTCGCCCGGCTCGGACGAAGCTCAGAACGCCACGTTCAGCCCGATCGTGACCGGCACCACGTAGCGCTGCAGCCGCAGCATCTCGACCCCCGCCTCGACGTAGGGAGCGACGCCGGACCGCTCGCCGTCGAAGTAACCCGACGTGTGTCCCGGGTCGGGGTACACGCCTTCTCTCGCGTGCAGGTTGAGGATGCCGCGCCCGCCCACGCTGACCCCGGTCGATCGCCGCGCGCGTCGCGAGGAGCGCTACAATCCGGCACTTCTTCACGGGGAGGCGATGCTCGAGCCGGGAGACCCTCGCGAAGCACCCGAGGCCCGCACGGGTCTCGACCCCTGGAACCGCGCCAACCTGCCCGCGCCACCGTCGACGAAGGGGCTGCGTCTTCTGAGCGTGGTCGGCCCCGGGGCGATCGTCCTCGGGGCGTCGATCGGCAGCGGGGAGTGGCTGATCGGGCCGACCGCCTTCGTGAAGTACGGGATGTCGCTCCTCTGGGTGACGACGATCGCCGTCACCCTCCAGGCCATCCTCAACACCGAGGCGATCCGCTACACGCTCTACACCGGCGAGCCGATCTTCACCGGCTTCATGCGCACCCGGCCCCGCTCGACCTTCTGGGCCTGGACCTACTCGGCCCTGTACTTCCTCCAGTCCGGCTGGCCGGGGTGGGCGGGCGCCTCGGCCGGGGCCTTCTTCTACCTGTTCGCCCGACGCCCGGCGACGTCCGCCGACGCGGGGGCCGTGTACGGGACCGGAGTGGCCGCGTTCCTGGCCTGCGTCCTCCTGCTCGTCTTCAGCGGACGTCGCATCGAGCGGATGCTCGAGGTCCTCAACTGGGTCATGGTGACCATGATCCTGGGTGGCCTCGTGGTGCTCTGCCTCCTCTTCGCCGGGCCGCGCCAGTGGCTCGCGGCCACCGTCGGCTTCGCCGGGTTCGACCTCGACGGCCGGGCCTTCCACTTCGTGCCCTCGGGGGCCGACTGGTTCCTGATCGGCGCGTTCGCCGCCTACTCGGGCTGCGGCGGCGCGGTGAACCTCACGCTCACCAACTGGGTCCGCGACAAGGGCTACGGCATGGGCCAGGTGGTGGGCTTCATCCCCGCCCTCGTGGGCGGCCAGAAGGTCCACCTCGCCCACACCGGGAGCGTGTTCGAGCCGACGCCGGGCGAGCTCGGGCGCTGGGCGGGCTGGTGGCGCATCGTGCGCATCGACCAGTGGGGGATCTTCTTCGCGGGCGCCCTCCTGGGCATGGCGCTGCCCGGGATCCTCTACACCGCCTCGATCCCCCGGGGGACGGACATGCGCGGACTCGGCATCGCCGCGGAGCTGGCCCGCGCCCTCTCGCCGGCGGGCGGCCCCGCGCTGACCGTCGCGCTCGCCCTCATGAGCGTCTGGATCCTCTTCAAGGCGCAGCTCGACAACCTCGAGGGCATGACGCGGGCGATCACCGACATCCTGTGGAGCGGCAGCCGCCGGGTCCGGAGGTGGCGAGGCGGCGACGTCCGCGTCGTCTACTACTCGGTGCTCGGGGTGATCGTCACCTGGGGTGTCGTGGCCCTCGGCCTCACCCAGCCGATCATCCTCCTGCAGCTCGGGGGCAACGTGGCGGGCCTGACGATGGCGGTGAGCGCGATCCACATCCTCTACGTCAACACGCACCTTCTGCCGGAGCCGCTCCGCCCACCGGTGTGGCGTCGCGCGGCGCTCGTGCTCACGGCGGTCTTCTACGGCTCCTTCGTCTGCCTCTGGCTCGCGCGGTGGCTCGGTCCCTCGATCGCGCCGGCGATCCGCCCGGCCCCGTAGGTTGAGAATCCTGAGGTGGAGCGTCCTGAACGGAACCGGGTCTGGACCGCCCGGTCTTGGTGCTGCAACAGACTAGCGGGTGCGAGTCCCGCCGCGGTAAGCGCCGGAGCGCCGCGTAGCAGGCTCCGGGCGTGGGGCGAGATCCCCCCGTCTACAGCGGAGCATCGAAAGCCCTGCCGGGGCCGTACGGCCTCGCGCGAGGGGAGCGAACCTGCGGGCCGAATGCGGAAGCGTGAACTTTGCAGCCTC
>JBGPQQ010000515.1:0-2687 GCA_041489115.1 Vicinamibacteria bacterium
ATCGGCGCCGCGGCCGGCCTCGCCTGCGCGCTCTCGGCGCCGCCGCCGCAGGGCAGCGGCCTCGCCGCCCGCGCGCGCGTGCAGGCGGCACTCGTGACCGGCGCCGCCGTGTCGCTCGCCTGTGTCGCCGCCACCGCGCTCGGCGGCCGGCTCGTCGGCACGAGCCTCAACGCGATCGCGCGCGCGTTCCAGGGGTCGCAGGTGGGCCTCGCGCCGCTGGCGCGTCTTCTCGGCGAGCCGGACCTCGGGCCGTTGACCCGCGCGGTGCTCGGCGCGTGGGAGGGCTTCCTGTTCGGCGCCGGCGTCGTGCTCGGCTTCACGCGGCGGCAGTAGGGCGCGCGGGGCGGGCGAGTTCGCGGTAAAGTGGAAGGACGGAGGCGACACGTGGAGGCCAACCTGGGACGCAACGACCCCTGCCCCTGCGGATCGGGGAAGAAGTACAAGCAGTGCTGCCTCGCGAAGGACGAGGAGAAGGCCCGGGCCGCGCGCACGAAGGCCGCGGCGGAGGCGCCCGTCCCCGCGGCGGAGGGCACGACGCCGGCCCACGCCGGACCCAAGCACCAGACGCGGCAGCCCTGGAAGAAGACGGCGACCAACACGCACGGCTTCGGCAAGACGAGCCTCCCCCGCAAGGTCGGAGGCAGCTAGGGACTGATGCCGCGCCGGCTGGGCGGGGCGCGCGGCGCCCCCCTTCTCGCTTTCGCCCTCGCACTCCTGCTGCTGCCGGCGTCCCCGGGGGTGGCCGCCGACGCGGGTCCCGCCATCCCGCTGCCCGAGCACCCCCGGCCGGACTTCGAGCGGTCGGAGTGGGTGAACCTGAACGGCGATTGGGCATTCCGCTTCGACCCGGCGGACGCCGGCGAGCGCGAGCGGTGGTTCGATTCCGTTATGGGCGGCTTCCCGCTGACCATCCGCGTGCCGTTCCCCTGGGGCTCGCCGCTCTCCGGGGTCGAGGACGAGGCCGACGTCGCGTGGTATGCGCGCACCCTCCGGGTGCCGGAGAGCTGGAAGGGGAAGCGGGTCTTTCTCGTGGTGGGCGCATCCGACTGGAAGACGACCGGCTGGCTCGACGGGCAGCCGGTCGGCGGTCACCAGGGGGGCTACACGCCGTTCGAGCTGGAGCTGACGAAGGCCGCGAAGCCGGGCCGCGACCAGCGCCTCGTCCTGCGCGTGGACGACACGCCGCACCCGTTCAAGCTGGAGGGCAAGCAGGGCTACGGCAAGGCGAGGGGCCTCTGGCAGACCGTGTACCTCGAGGCGCGCCCGGCGGTGCACGTCGATTCGTTCGAGTTCCACCCGAGCGTCGAGCTCAAGCGGGTCGAGGTGCGCGTGCGGCTGTCCGACCCCGCCCCGCAGGGCGCCGTCGTGAGCGTCAAGGTCCCCACGCCCGGCGCCCCGTCGTCGTCGGAGGCACAGGCGCTCGTCGCGGCCGGCGGCCGGGAGGCGCGCCTGACGCTCCCGCTCGGGGCGAGCCCCCGCCTCTGGTCGCTCGAGGACCCGTTCCTCTACGAGGCCACCCTGACGCTCTCGGCGGGGGACGCCGAGGACCGAGTCCGGTCGTATTTCGGCCTGCGCTCTATAGGAGTGACGCGCCTGCCCGGGCTCGGCCACCCGTACGTTTCCCTGAACGGCAAGCCCGTCTACCTCCAGATGACGCTCGACCAGGGCTGGCATCCCGGGGGCTTCACCACGTGGCCGAGCGACGCGGCGATGAGGGAGGAGATCCTGATCGCCCGGCGGCTGGGCCTGAACGCGATCCGCACGCACGTGAAGGTGGAGCTGCCCCGCAAGCTGTACTGGGCCGACCGGCTGGGCGTCCTCGTGATGAGCGACGTGCCGAACAGCTGGGGCGAGCCCGACGAGGCGATGAAGCGGGAGTGGGAGACGGCCTTCCGCGGCATGGTGCGCCGCGACTTCAACCACCCGTCGGTCTTCTCGTGGGTCCTCTTCAACGAGCAGTGGGGGCTCCAGACGAAGGGCGCCGACGGCAAGGCCTCCTACCGGCCCGAGACGCAGGAGTGGGTGGGGACGCGCGTGGACCTGGCGAGGCAGCTCGACCCGACCCGCCTCGTCGAGGACAACTCGCCGTGCTGCGGCGGGGGGCACGTGCAGACCGACCTCAACAGCTGGCACATGTACCTGCCGGGCTGGAAGTGGAAGGCCCAGCTCGACGAGGCCGAGGCGCAGACCTTCCCCGGCTCCCCCTGGAACTACCTGGGGGGCCGGAAGCAGGGCGCCGAGCCCATGCTCAACAGCGAGTGCGGCAACGTCTGGGGCTACGAGGGCTCGACGGGCGACGTGGACTGGAGCTTCGACTACCACGCGATGATGGACGAGCTCCGGCGCCACCCGAAGGTGGCGGGGTGGCTGTACACCGAGCACCACGACGTGGTCAACGAGTGGAACGGCTACGTGCGGGCCGACCGCTCGGAGAAGGAGACGGGGGTCGGCGAGCTCGTGCCGGGGATGACGCTCCGCGACTGGCACGCGCCCCTCTACGTCGCCGTGGGCTCGTACCCGACCACGGCAGCGAAACCGGGCGAGACGGTGTCGGTGCCGCTCTGGGCCTCCTTTCTCACCGACGCCTCGCCCGGTCCCGAGTTGACGCTGAAGCTCGAGCTCGTCGGCCACGACGACCTCGGCCGCTTCCGCGAGTGGTGGAAGGGGGAGCGGAAGGTGCCGTTCGC
>JBGPQQ010000516.1:0-2678 GCA_041489115.1 Vicinamibacteria bacterium
CGGCTGCGGGCCTCAGCTATGCGCCCGCTCCATGAAGGCGTCCCGGGCGCTCCGAAGCGAGCGCATGGTTCACCCGCGGGAGTAAGCGAGCGAGGAGACGACCCGGGACGCCCACGCGGCGGGCGCCCGATAGCAGGCAGGGCCCCCCGACCTCAGCCGAGCAGCGCTTCCCGTCCCGCCATGACGCGCAGCGCGCGCACGACCTCGGCCCGCGTGACGTCGTCGCGGATCTCCACGCGGCCGATGGCGGTGGGCAGGACGAAGGGCACGCGGCCGGCCCTGGCCTTCTTGTCCCGGGCGAGGGCGTCCAGGACCTGCCGGGCGGGCAGGTCCGACACGCGAGGCCGGGGTCCCACGTGGTCCACCGCCGAGGCGATCGCGTCGTAGCCGGCCTCCGGCAGCAGGCCGCGGCGCCGCGCGATGAAGGCCGCGGCGATCAGGCCCCAGCCCACGGCCTCGCCATGAGTGAAGCGCCCGTAGCGTGTCGCCGCCTCGAGCGCGTGGCCGATCGTGTGGCCGAGGTTCAGCACGCGCCGGAGCCCGCCCTCGCGCTCGTCCTTCTCCACCACCTCGGCCTTGATGCGGCAGGCGGTGGCGATCGCGCTCTCCACCCCCACGCGGTCCCAGCCCCGCAGGTCCAGCGGGGCCTCGCGGAGGGAGGCGAAGAGGGCGCGGTCCCCGAGGATCGCGCACTTGAGGATCTCGTAGGCCCCGGACCGGAGCTCGCGCGAAGGCAGCGTGGCGAGGAACGCGGGATCGATCACGACCGCGCGCGGCTGGTGGAAGGCCCCGATCATGTTCTTGGCCTTCGGGTGGTTGATCCCCACCTTGCCGCCGATCGAGCTGTCCACCATGGAGAGGAGCGTGGTCGGGATCCCCACCCAGTCCACGCCGCGCATCCACGTGGCGGCGGCGAAGCCGGCGAGATCGCCCACGACCCCGCCCCCGAGGGCCACCACGAGCCCGTCACGGGCCAGCCGGGCCTCGAGGAAAACGTCGTAGACCGCCTGCAGGGTGCCACGGCTCTTGAAGCGCTCGCCGTCGGGGACGAGGGCCACGTGCAGCGGGCCGAGGCCGCGCAGCGAGCGCTCCACGCCGCGGCCGTGGAGGGCGAAGACCCGGCGGCTGGCCACGAGGACGGTCCTCCGGCCGCGGAGGCCCGCGAGCAGGTCGGGCAACTGCCGCGAGAGCCCGTGGCCCACCGACACCGTGTAGCGGCGCTTTCCGAGCTCGACCGGGATCTCCAGCATCGAAGCGGAGCATAGCACCGCTAGCGGAGCCAGCCGGGAAGCGCCCTTTCGCGGCGGGCGCGGTCGGCCAGGTCGTCCTCGAGTTGCCGCATGCGGCGCTCGAGAGTGGCCAGCTTCGCGCGGAGCGTGGCCTCCGAGCGGGGGCCCGAGGAGGACCCCGAGCGGCGGCGGTGGGCGACCAGGCGGCCTTCCTCGGCCCGCTCCGCGATCTGCGCCCGCACCTCGGCCGCCTGTGCCTCCATCGCCCGCACCCGGTCGCGCACGCGCGCGGCCTCGTGCCGCCAGTAGTCCTCCCCGCGTCTCCGGGGCCGCTCGTCGGCACGCGCGGGGGCGGGGCGGTCTTCGGGGGCCACGGCCGGGACCGAGCGGACGCCCGTCTGGTCGCGGAAGGGCCGGACGCGGTCGAGATCCTCGTTCGTGTACAGGCGGGCGGGCGGGCTTGCCCCCGAAAGCCGGGCGGCACATCCGCGGGGGCGCGGGGCGGGGGCCGGGTCCTCGTCGGGCGCGGCGGTCGAGACGCAAAGGATCGCCGACAGGCCGAAGCCCAAGGGCAGTACCGTCGTACGGAGTGTCATGGAACGTCGCCTTTCCGGGAGAGAGGTGGAAAGGCGGCCCGCGAGGCCGACGGAACGCTAGCAGCGGCCGCCCGCGCGAGTCAAGGGAAAAGGCGGGCCTTCTGCTAAACTCGCTGTTTTGAGCCCGACCATGAATCCCCCCGTGAGCCTCTTTCCGTTCGGCGAGTGCTGGCCTTTCTACATCGGCTTCCTGCTCCTCGTCTTCGTCCTCCTGTCGGTGGACCTCGGCGTCTTCCACCGGAAGGCCCACGCGGTCTCGATCCGCGAGGCCGCCGGGTGGAGCGCCGTCTGGGTGACCCTGGCCCTCCTCTTCAACCTGGCTTTCTTCCTCTACATGCGCTGGCACTTCCCGCTCGACGCGCGGCTCATGGCCGTCCCCGGGTTCGAGCCGCTGCTCGCCGCCCGCGAGACCGCCCTCGAGTTCCTGGCCGGGTACGTGGTCGAGAAGGCGCTGTCCGTGGACAACATCTTCGTGTTCGTCGTCGTCCTCACCTACTTCGGGGTGCCCGCCGCCTATCAGCACCGGGTGCTGTTCTTCGGCATTCTGGCCGCCCTCGTCTTCCGCGCGATCTTCATCGCCCTCGGGGCGGTGCTGCTGCAGTTCGAGTGGGTGGTCTGGCTCTTCGGCCTGTTCCTCGTCTTCACGGGCGTGAAAATGATGTGGGGCGGGGAGGGAGGCCCGGTCGAGCCCCACGAGCGCTGGATCATCCGGCAGTTCCGGAAGCGGTTCCCCGTGACCGGCGCCTTCCACGGCCACAGGTTCTTCGTCCGCCACGAGGGGCGTCTCCACGCGACCCCGCTCTTCATCTGCCTCCTCTTCCTCGAGATGACCGACATCGTCTTCGCGGTGGAC
>JBGPQQ010000517.1:0-2654 GCA_041489115.1 Vicinamibacteria bacterium
ACCGTGGAGCGGACGCTCGCCTGGCGCGACGACTACGTCGCCTGGACGAAGCGGGTGGCGGAGCACGCGGGCCTCGACGCGTCCGATCTCGTGTTCGTCGGCTACGGCGTCCAGGCTCCCGAGTTCCGGTGGGACGACTACAAGGGCGTGGACCTCCGCGGGAAGACGATGGTCATGCTCGTCGGCGACCCGCCCGTGCCGGACCCCGCGAAGCCGGGTGAGCTGGACCCGATGACGTTCGGCGGCAAGGCGATGACGTACTACGGCCGCTGGACCTACAAGTACGAGATGGGCGCGAAGCTCGGCGCCGCCGGCGTCCTGATCGTCCACGAAACCGAGCCGGCCGGGTACCCGTTCTCGGTCGTGCAGGGCAAGACGACGGAGCAGCTCGACCTGGAGACGCCCGACGGCAACCAGGGCCGGGCGGCGGTCGAGGGCTGGATCACGCTCGACCAGGCGAAGGCCCTCTTCGCGATGGCCGTGCAGAACTTCGACGTCCTCAGAAAGAAGGCCGCCACGCGCGAGTTCCAGCCGGTTCCCCTCGGCGCGACCGCGTCCGTCTCGCTCGTAAACACGATCCGCAAGGTCCCGTCGGCGAACGTCGCCGCCGCCCTGGCGGGAAGCGACCCGGCCCTGAAGGACGAGTGGGTCGTCTACACGACCCACTGGGACCACTTCGGCATCGGGCCCGCGGTGAACGGCGACACGATCTACCGTGGCGCCATCGACAACGCCTCGGGCACCGGCGGGCTGATCGAGCTGGCGCGCGCCTTCGCCGCGACCGTGCCGCGGCCGCGCCGGTCGATCCTCTTCCTCTTTGTCACCGCCGAGGAGCAGGGCCTCCTCGGCTCGGCCGGGTACGCCGAGCACCCGCTCTACCCGCTGGTGAAGACCGTGGCCGTCCTCAACCTCGACGCCATGAACGTGCGCGGGCGGACGCGGGACGTCACGATCGTCGGCCTCGGCCTTTCGGACCTCGACGACGTGGTCCGGAAGGCGGCGGCCACGCAGGGGCGCGTCGTGAAGGGCGACCCCATGCCCGAGAAGGGCTCGTACTACCGGTCGGATCACTTCCCCTTCGCGCGGAAGGGGGTGCCGTCGATCCACGCGGGCGGCGGGGTCGAGTACGTCGGCCGGCCCGCCGACTACGGCACGCGGCTCCGCGAGGCGTACATCCGGAACGACTACCACAAGCCGTCGGACGCCGTGAGGCCGGACTGGGACATGAGCGGCGCGGTCGAGGACCTGGACCTCTACCTGCGGGCCGGGTACGAGCTCGCGTCGGGGCCGAGCTGGCCGGAGTGGAAGCCGGGCGCCGAGTGGAAGCCCCTCCGCGACGAGATGATGAAAGCGAGGTGAGTCATGACACGTCGTCGTCCCACGTGCTGGAAGGCCGTCCGCTGGGCATCGGCTCTTGCCCTGTCCATCTTCGCGCTTCCCGCCGCGGCGCTCGCGCAGGCTGCGGGCTGCCTCCCCGACATCCAGCCGACATCGCCGAACACGGCGGTCATCCGGATCTGCATGCCTCCGCCTGGCCACTGGAACGGGGACCTGGTGGTGTTCGCCCACGGCTACGTCGCGCCCGACCAGCCGATCGCGATCCCGGAGAGCCAGCTCACGCTGCCCGACGGCACCTCGATACCGGCCATCGTCAACGGGCTCGGCTTCGCGTTCACCACCACCAGCTACAGCAAGAACGGCCTGGCCATCGTCCCCGGCGTCGGGGACGTGAAAGAGGCTGTCTCCGTCTTCGCCGGATCCCAGGGCTCTCCGGACCACGTCTACCTGGTGGGAGCGTCCGAGGGCGGGCTCGTCACCGCGCTCGCGGTGGAGCAGTCGCCCGAGGTCTTCTCGGGCGGCCTCGCCACCTGCGGCCCCGTAGGCGACTTCCGCCGGCAGGTCAACTACTGGGGCGACTTCCGGGTGCTCTTCGACTTCTACTTCCCCGACATGCTGCCGGGGACCGCCGTGAGCGTCCCCCCGGAGGTGCGGGACAAGTGGGACACCTACTACGCCCCACTGATCGCGGCCGCCGTCGCCAGTCGCCCCGCCGCGCTCGACACGCTCCTGCGCGTCAGCCGCGCCCCGTTCGACCCGGCCGACCCGAAGACGAAGGTGGAGACCGCCCTCGGCATCCTTTGGTACAACGTCTTCGCCACCATGGACGGGATCGCCACGCTCGGCGGGCAGCCCTTCGACAACACCACCCGCTTTTATACGGGCTCGGGCAACGACTTCCGGCTCAACTTGCGGGTCAAGCGTTACCGGGCGGACCTGCGTGCCCTGCAGGCGATCGAGGCCGACTACCAGACGAGCGGGCGTCTGGCCGCCCCGCTCGTGACCCTGCACACGACCGGCGACCCCATCGTCCCCTACTGGCACGAGCCGCTGTACTCGCTGAAGGCCCTCCTCGGCGGCTCCGGCCTCTTGCACGCCAACCTCCCGGTCTTCCGCTACGGCCATTGCCGCTTCGACGCCGCGCAGGCCCTCGTCGCCCTCGGCCTGCTCGTCCTCGAGGTGGAGGGTCGGGAGTTGCTGAACGCCGAGAGCGTGCTCACGACCGCTTCGGCGCGGCAGCGTTACCAGACGCTGGCACGGGCCAACGGCCTGCGGCGCTGAGACGCCCCATCACCCCGACACCTTCGCGAAGGAGC
>JBGPQQ010000518.1:0-2651 GCA_041489115.1 Vicinamibacteria bacterium
ACTTGATGGACACGTTCGACGTGACGCCGCTCCTCGCCGCTTCGTCTCCCACCAAACGGTGCGGGAAGACGTCGTTTCTGAGGGTGGTCGCCGCTCTTGCTCGCGGTCCTCTGCCCTCATCCGGGATCACCGCCGCGGCGATCTTCCGGACGATCGAGGAACACGAGCCCACCCTGTTGATCGACGAGATGGACTCGATGCGCGACAACGAGGACCTCCGGGGTGTCCTGAACAGCGGGCACACCCGGGACTTGGCCTTCGTGATCCGGGTGGTCGGCGAGGGCGCGAACATGGAGCCTCGCCGCTTCTCGACGTGGTGCGCCAAGGTCCTCGCGCACATCGGGCGGTTGCCTGGCACTCTCGAGGATCGCGCCATTCGCATCCCGATGCGCCGCAAGCTGCCCGGGGAGCGACGCGAGCGAGTGAAGCGACGGCAACTCGTCCCCCTCCTCGCCCCCGTCCGGCGGCGCCTGGCACGCTGGACGCAGGACATCGCGGAGGACATCTCCGGCCGCGAGCCGGTACTACCCGAAGCTCTCGATGATCGAGCGGCCGACAACTGGGAGCCGCTGCTCTCGATCGCCGATGCTGCTGGTGGGCGGTGGCAGCGCCTTGCCCGGAACATCGCGTTGTCGCTCTCGTCCGACCGACCGGACGACGAGGCCGAGGACAACCCCGGTCTGCTCCTGCTCGCCGACCTCCACGGGCTCGTGGGCGACGACGGCCCTCTGGCCGGCGAGGACCTGATTCCGGCTGACACCGCGTGTGGTGAGCTCCGGAAGATCCCCGAACGCCCCTGGGCGACCTGGGGGAAGGGGCGGGACGGGTTGCAGCCCGTGCACCTGGCCAAGATCCTCAAACCCTTCGGGCTCGTGCCCAGGATGGTCCGCATCGGGGGCCGCGGTGGTATCCGCCGGTACCGGGTGGAACTGCTGGCCGACGCCTTCCGCAGATACCTTGCCCCCCCACCTGTAGCACCTTCTACACCCGCTACAGGCCTCAACCCGCTACACGCAAGTGCTTTCGAATCAACGGCTGTAGCGGGTGTAGCGGGTGTAGCGGGTCGTGAGGGGTGTAGCGGGTCGAATGGAGAAGCGACGCCCGAAACGGCCCCCGCCGAGTTCGTCTTCCACTACGCCGGCCGGGGCTACCGCGCCGGAGACGCGCTCCCCGACGGCCGGCGTGTCACCTTCGAGCAGGGGTCCCCGATCCTCTGGCCCGCCCCCTCCCGGGAGCCCGGGGAGGACGACGAATGACCCGCCCCCCCGCCGGCTACTACGTCGCCAATTCTCTCGTCGTCCACGTCGTGATGGCCGGATGTTCGATCGTCTGCCTGGCCTGCCAAAGCGAGGAGGGCCGCCTGCCTCTCCCCCGGGATCCGAAGTACTCCTCCGCGGTGGACGAGTACCTTGAGCGCCACCGGCTCTGTGCGGCGGCCGAGGGGGCGCGGCCGTGACCCGGCGGAAGCGGCGCACGAATGCCGACCTAGATCGGTTATTCGAGGCCGTCGTCCGGGCTCTCGATTCCGAGGACGCCCCGCCGACGAAGCGCCGGCTCTTCTACCTCCTGGTGGCAGCGGGCGTGCTTGAGAAGACCGAGCACGCCTACTGGCAGCTCTGCGCCCACACCACGAACTGGTGTAGGGCCGGCCGCCTGTCCTGGGATGCGTTCGAGGCCGAGCTCGACGTGCGGGGGGCCTCTCAGTATCCGGGGCCCCTCGCGGACTTCCTCGTCAGGGTTGCCGGGAGCATGAAGAAAGACCTGTGGTCCGAGCAGGACGCCTATGCCGTGATCGTGTGCGAGAAGGCCGGCGTGGCGAACATCCTCCTCCGCGCGGTGGAGGAGTATCGGGTGCCGGTGGTGTCGGTCGGAGGATTCGAGGGCGACGTGGCCCTCTTCAAGCTCGCGGAGATCCTGAAGACGCACACCGCCGCGGGCAGGACTGTCCACGTTGGCTACCTGGGCGATTGGGACCCGTCGGGAGTCCTCATCGACGCCTCAGCGGAAGAGACGCTCAGGACGCACCACGGCATCGACGTGACCTTCGAGCGGCTGGCCGTCACGAAGACGCAGATTAAGGAACTAGGGTTGCCAACCCGGCCGACGAAGCGCGAGGGGAACCGCCACGCGGTGGGCTTCAAGGGGGAGTCCGTAGAGCTGGACGCCGTGCCCACGGCAGTCTTGCGGGACCTGGCCCGGGCCTTCGTCCTGCGGACTATCAACCTAGATCGGTTCGACGCCGCAGTCGAGGAGGAGGAGCTCGAGCGCGGGCGCGTTCTGAAGGCGCTTGGAGCTCTCCGATGATCGACCTTGGGAAGTTCGTAGACGAGGCCCGCGTCGAGGATCTCCCCGAGCTGGCCGGCGCCATCGAGGCCGCCCGGGTGCGGCTCCACCTTCGGCTCGCGGCCCCGGCGCCGGCCCCCGCGACCGCGCCCGCAGAAAGCATCTCCGTCGCCGCCGCCGCCCGGCTCCTGGGGGTGTCGAAGGACTGGATCTACAAGACCCCGGGCTTACCCTTCGTGGCGAGGATCGGGACCCGCCTTGTATGCTCTCGCCTGCACGTCGAGAAGTTCCTAGCGGCGAGGCTCGGGAGGCACGATGGCGCGCGGTGACGGGCGGGTGTACCAGCGAAAGGGCTCCACGCGGTGGTG
>JBGPQQ010000519.1:0-2639 GCA_041489115.1 Vicinamibacteria bacterium
ATGATCCCGTGGACGTAGCGCGACAGCACGCGCGCGGTTTCCGCGATCGTATCCCCGCGGTGAAGCAGGATGTCGTTCGAGCCCAGGAAGAGCGCCTGCCCCCCGAGCTGGAACATCCCCGTCTCGAACGACACGCGGGTCCTCGTGGACGGCTTCTGGAAGATCATGGCGAGCGACTTGCCCGAGAGCGCGGTCGCGTAGCTCTCCGGGCTCGCCTTGATCGCGGCGGCCTCTTCGAAGAGGAGCTCGATCTCCTCGCGGGACCAGTCCTTGAGGGAGAGGAAGTGACTCTGGGCCATGGCGGGCTCCTCAGAACCTCGCGAGCGCGTCGGCGAGGTCGGGCTTGCCGATCTCCTGCAGCTCGTAGCCCACCCGCAGGGCGGGCTTGCGGATCTCGATCACGCGGCGCAGGTCGATGGGGGTGGCCACCAGCACGACGTCGCAGGGTGTCTGCGCGATCGTCGCCTCGAGGTCCTTCATCTGCTGCTCGCCGTAGCCCATCGCGGGCAGCAGCGTGCCGATGCCCGGGTACGCCTCGAAGGTCTTCGTGAGGGTCCCGACCGTGTACGGCCGCGGGTCCACCACCTCGGCCGCCCCGTGCCGGACGGCGGCGAGGACGCCCGCCCCGTACTTCATCCCGCCGTGGGTCAGGGTGGGGCCGTCCTCCACCGCGAGGACGCGCTTGCCCCGGATCTGCTCCGCCCCGTCCACGAAGAGCGGCGAGGCGGCGTCCACCACCAACGCCTCCGGGTTCAGCTCGCGGATCGAGCGGCGGACGGCGTCGATGCCTTCGGGCCCGGCCGAGTCGATCTTGTTGATCACGATCACGTGGGCCCGGCGCAGGTTGGTTTCGCCCGGGTGGTAGGTCCTCTCGTGGCCCGGCCGGTGCGGGTCGACCACCACGATCTCGAGATCCGACCGGTAGAACGGCAGGTCGTTGTTCCCGCCGTCCCAGAGGATGACGTCCGCTTCCTCCTGCGCCTCGGCGAGGATCGCGCCGTAGTCCACCCCGGAGTAGATGACGCCCCCCGCGACGATGTGCGGCTCGTACTCCTCGCGCTCCTCGATCGTGCACTGGTGCCGGTCGAGGTCCTCCATGGTGGCGAAGCGCTGCACCTTCTGCCGGACGAGGTCCCCGTAGGGCATGGGGTGGCGGATGGAGATGACCCGCCGGCCCTTCGCGCGCAGGATGCTCGCCACCCTCCGCGTCGTCTGGCTCTTGCCGCTGCCCGTGCGCACGGCGCAGACCGACACGACCGGGACCTTGGCCTTCAGCATGCTGGCCTTGGGCCCGATCAGGCGGAAGTCGGCGCCGCAGGCGAGCACGAGCGAGGCCTTGTGCATCACCGTCTCGTGCGAGATGTCGCTGTAGGCGAAGACCACCTCGTCCGCCTCGAGCTCACGGATGAGACGTGGGAGGTCCGACTCCGGGTGGATGGGGATCCCCTCCGGGTAGAGCGGGCCGGCCAGCTCCTTCGGGTAGCGGCGGCCCTCCATGTTCGGGATCTGGGTCACGGTGAACGCCACGATCCGGCTCGAAGGGTCCTCGCGGAAGACGGTGTTGAAGTTGTGGAAGTCGCGGCCGGCGGCTCCCATGATGACGATCCGGGTGGGCACGAGGGCTCCTTTCGTCCGTCCCGGCATCATACGGGGGCGTTTCCGGAGGCGTCAACGAGCCGCCTGATCCATGCGGCCCATCCGTGGTCCAATGAGGCCGATGCGCGTCGTGGCGATCGTGCTCGCGGCCGGCGAGGGCCGGCGGATGGGCGGCCCCAAGGCCCTCCTCCGCATCGGGGAGGGGACGTTCCTCGCCCACGCCTGCCGGGTCTTCGCGCGGCCGGGGATCGCCTCCGTGGTCGCGGTGCTGGGCGCCGAGGCGCAGCGCGTGCACGCTGAAGCGGGGCTCCCGGCGGAGGCGACGGTCGTCGTCAACGACCGCTGGCGGGAGGGCATGCTGACCTCGGTCTGGGCCGGGCTCGACGCCGCCGAAGAGCTCGAGGCCGAGGCGGTGCTTCTCCACCCCGTCGACAACCCCTTCGTCGGGCCGGCCACGATCGAGGCCGTCCTCGCCGCCCTCAGCGGGGGCGCCGTGATCGCCGTGCCGAGCCACGCGGGCCGCCGCGGCCACCCGGCCGGCTTCGCGCGCGCGACCTGGCCCGCCCTCCGCGCCGCCCCAAAGGACCAGGGGGCGAGGGCCGTTCTCGCGCAGGACCCGGACCGGGTCGTTCACGTCCCCGCGGGAGAGGACTGCCTCGTCGACCTGGACAGCCCGCGAGACCTCGTCGAGGCCCGACGCCGGCTTCCCGGGAGGGGAGAGACGCCCTAGAATGCGGCGTTTGCCCATGCCATTCACCCACGGGAGTTCCCCGCGCACGCCGGCCCGCGCCGCCGCGCTCGCCTTCCTGGCCGCGGGGGCCACCCTCTTCGTCCAGGTGCTCGTGCACCGGATGGTTTCGGCGAAGCTCCTGAACAACTACGCGTTCCTGGTGATCTCGCTCACGATGCTCGGCTTCGCGCTTTCCGGGGTCGTGCTCACGCGCCTGCTGGGCCGGTTCCTGCGCGAGTGGCCCGACGCCCTCACGCTCAGCGCCGCCGGGTTCGTGCTGTCCGCCCTCGCGGTCTCGGTCGTTTTTTACAGG
>JBGPQQ010000520.1:0-2627 GCA_041489115.1 Vicinamibacteria bacterium
CTGCGGCGGCGGGGGCGGGGCGCCCGCGCGGGGCCCGGCCGGCCCCGGCGAGAACGCCCGCGCGACGCTGCGCACCACGAGGCGCAGCAGCAGCAGCCAGAACAGGAACTGCAGGACCCTGAGGAGCACGCGGATCACTTCTCGGCCGGGGCCGCCGCCCGCACCTGCGCGATCCGCCCGCGCAGGCCCTGGAGCTGCGGGTCGTCGGGGTGGCGCTTCAACAGCTCCTCCCACACCGCCGCCGCGTCCTTCCCGCGGCCCAGCTGCAGGAGCGCGATGCCCTCGTTGTAGAGGGCGTTGCGGTGGCCGGGGTCCCCCTGCAGGACCTTCTCGAACTCGGCGAGGCCCTCGGCCGGCCGGCCCGCGCTGACGAGGCAGGCCCCGAGGTCCGTGATGGTGTCGGCCAGCGCGGGGTTCAAGGCCAGGGCCTCGCGGTACCAGCGGATGGCCTCGTCCCACCGCTCCGCGTCCATGTAGAGGTTGCCGAGCTCGACGCGGACGGACACCTCGCCGGGCTGGCGCGCCGCGAGCGACTCCATGGCCTTCACCTCGTCGGGATTGAGGCGCTTCCCGGCGGGGGCGGCCGGCGCCGGCGCCGCCGCGGGAGGGGCGACCGCCGCGGGGCGCGGGACCACGTCCCAGCTCGCAGCCATGTAGCCGACGACGAGGCCGAAGACGACTCCGGCGAGGGTGAAGGCGAGGGTGTCGCGTCTCATCGAAAAGTCAGGATAGCATCTTCACGCGGGCCTCGATCCGGGGCTAGAATCCCCCCGGACAGCCTCGCGCGGAGGTGGGTCGTGATCAAGATGAAGAAGGTCCTAGTCCCCACCGACTTCTCGGACAGCGCCCGCCACGCCCTCACCTACGGCGTCTCTTTCGCGAAGGAGTACAACGCCGAGCTCGTGCTCCTGCACGTGGTCGAGAACATCACGGTGGGCTACGCGAGCGACCTCTTCCCGGTGCCGATGGCCGAGGTCTTCCAGGAGATCTCCGGCTACGCGAAGACCGAGCTCGCCAAGCTCGCCGCCGAGGCCCGGGAGAGGGGCGTCACCGTGACGGAGCTGGTCGTCCAGGGCAAGCCCTCGGCCGAGATCATCCGCCACGCGGCCGAGAACGCGGTGGACATGATCGTCCTCGGCACCCACGGCAAGGGCATGCTCGACCAGGCCCTCTTCGGCTCGACCACCGAGCGGGTGGTGCGGCGCGCCCCCTGCCCCGTGCTCACCGTGCGCACCGCTGAGCACGAGTTCGTCGAGGGCGACGCGTAGGGCCGGCCCGCCCCCGCGACCGGCGGGGGTCAGTCCCAGCTCACCCCGGACCAGCGCAGCAGCACCGAGCCGACGGTGAAGCCCGCCCCGACGGCGGCGAGGAGCACGAGGTTCCCCTTCGTGAGCCTTCTCCCGTCGAGCGCCGTCTTGAGCGCGAGCGGGATGGTGGCCGCGGTCGTGTTGCCGTACTCGTGGATGTTCTTGACGACCTTGGCGTCGGGCAGCCCCATCCGGCGCTGCGCCGCCTCGATGATGCGGATGTTGGCCTGGTGGGCGACGAAGAGGTCCACGTCGGTGCCGGTGAAGTCGTTCCGGAGCAGGATCTGCTCGCTCGTGTCCGCGAACTTCCGGACCGCGTACTTGAAGACGTGCTGCCCCTGTTGCTTGATGAAGTGCATCCGCCGGTCGACGGTTTCGTGGCTCGCGGGGTGGAGGCTCCCGCCGGCGGGCATGTTCAGGTAGCAGGCGCCGGAGCCGTCCACCTCATGCGAGAAGTCGAGGATGCCGGTGCCGTCCTCGCGCGGCTCCAGGATCACCGCCCCCGCGGCGTCGCCGAAGAGGATGCAGGTCGCGCGGTCCTGGTAGTCGAGGATCGACGTCATCACGTCGGCGCCGATCACCATCACCTTCTTGTGCCGGCCGGTCTCGACGAACTGCGCCCCGATGGTGAGGGCGTAGACGAAGCCGGAGCAGGCGGCCGAGACGTCGAAGCCCCAGGCCTTCTTCGCCCCGATCCGGTCCTGGACGAGACAGGCCGTGGCCGGGAAGAGCATGTCCGGGGTGACGGTGGCGACGATGATGAGGTCGAGCTCCTCCGCCCCGATGCCGCGCCGGCGGAGGGCGTCCTGGGCCGCCAGGGCCGCGATCGCGCTCGTCGGGGTCCCCGGCTCGACGACGTGCCGCTTCTCGATCCCGGTGCGCGTCCGGATCCACTCGTCCGTGGTGTCGACGATCTTCTCGAGGTCGGCGTTCGTCATCACCCGCTCCGGGACGTGCGTCCCGAGGGCGGTGATCGCGGCCCGTCTCTGGCTCATGCGGCTCTCGTCCTCCAGCCCCGGCGCCGTCGTGCGGTCGTCACCGGGGCAAGGCGATCCGCCTATTAGACCCATCCCCTCCGAAGGGGTCAAGCCAGCCGCAGGACCCGCGCCCTTCGACGAGGCGCCCCCCGGCCCCCCAGCCGCGACCGGCGCGAAGGAAGCCCGTGTCCTGCTAGAGTGACGACCCATGCGCCTGCTGGTCACTCTGGCCCTCCGCAACCTGCTGCGTCACAAGAGACGAACTCTCCTGACGGCCGCGGCGCTGGTCATGGGCATCGCGATCATGATCCTCGGGCGGGCCTGGAGCACGGCCACCGCGAAG
>JBGPQQ010000521.1:0-2614 GCA_041489115.1 Vicinamibacteria bacterium
GCATCTCCTGACGCGGGGGGCCGACCTGCGGGCCATTCAGGAGCTGCTGGGCCACGCGAGCCTCAGCACCACACAGCGCTACACCCACGTGGACACGCGCCACCTGGTTGAGGTCTACAAGAAAGCCCACCCGAGGGCGTAGGTCGACGGCTGCGTCATCCGGCCGCCCGGGGACCAGGGAGGGTCCACAGCCTCGAAGTCCTGCGCCACGGGAATAGCAGCCATCGAAGCCCAGGACGTCGGCAGCATCCCCCTGGTTCTCCTGACCCTGGGGGGCTTCCCGCCCCCCAGACCCCCGGGAGCGTGAGTCCATTTCGGCCGGTGTTTCGTCACAATGAGTAGCAGGCAGCATGGGCCGCAGCGATGAGGAGCTGGTCGAGGCGTGCCAGGCCGGGGACGCGTCTGCCTTCGACGTCCTGGTCGCGCGCTGGGAGGACCGGATCCGGGGGGCGGCCTTCCGGTTCCTCGGGTCCGAGGAGGAGGCGCGCGACGTGGCCCAGGAGGCGTTCCTCAAGGCCTACCGGGCGCTCTCCGGCTTCAAGCGGGAGGCGCGCTTCTCCTCGTGGCTCTACCAGATCGCGACGAACCTCTGTCGCGACCGGCTGCGGCGGCGGAAGACGAGGGCGACGGTGAGCCTCGAGGCGCTGGAGGAGGCGGGGCCGGTGATGGTCGAGATGCGGCCGGGTGCCCACGAGCGGCTGCTCGAGCGCGACCTCGCGCAGGCGGTGCGGCGGGCGATCCAGGCGCTGCCCGAGGAGCAGCGCGAGGTGGTCATCCTCAAGGAGTACCAGGAGCTGACATTCCTCGAGATCGCGCAGGCGCTCGACGTGCCGGTCTCGACGGTGAAGACGCGGCTGTACCGCGGGCTGGGCCAGCTGCGGCTGCGGCTCGAGCGTGACGGGGTTCGCGGGGCGGCGCCACTGCCGGCCCCCGCGCCTTGAAGGGCTTTCGGGAGACGCACGAGATGGACTGCGAGAAGGTCGGGGACGGCGGGTTGCAGGGCGACAGGATAGACATGCTCTACGGCGAGGCGGACGCCGCGGCGCGGGCGCGGGTCGAAGAGCACCTCGCGGGCTGCGCCGCGTGCCGGGAGGAGATGGCGGCGCTCCGCGGCGTGCGGCGGGACCTCGCCGCGTGGAGGCTTCCCCGCGCGCGGCCCTCGTTCACCCCCCGCGGGATCGTCGTCCCGCGCTGGCTGGCCGCGGCCGCGCTCCTGCTGCTGGGCTTCGGCGCCACGCTGGGCGCCACGGGGTACGCCTCGCTCCGCCGGTCGCTCGTCGCGCAGGAGGCCCGAGCGGCCGAGCTCGAGCGTCGGCACCGCGAGACGGTCCAGACCCTGGAAGCGGCGTTGGATCGGCGCCCGGCCGCCGCCCTCGACTCTCCCGCGCTCCTCGCGAGCCTCGACGCCCGGATCGACCAGCGGCTCCGCGCGAGCGAGGAGCGCCAGGGCGAGCGGCTCGACCTGCGCCTCGCCGGATGGGAGGAGCGCGCCGAGGCGCAGAGGAGGGTGGACATGGCCCGGGTGGCCGCCAGCCTCAGCTAC
This sequence comes from Vicinamibacteria bacterium, assembly GCA_041489115.1. Classification (GTDB taxonomy): domain Bacteria; phylum Acidobacteriota; class Vicinamibacteria; order Fen-336; family Fen-336; genus DATBSL01. The sequence goes on from JBGPQQ010000521.1 coordinate 1,544, forward strand.
CTCGACGGCCGCCACGGGCAGCAACTCGCGCGCACGAACGAGCTCATGGGCTACGTCCTCGAGGCGTCGGCCCGGAAGAGGTGAGGACCATGCCGTCGCGTCACACGCAGCTCGTCCTGGCGGCCGTACTGGCGGCGCTCGCTGCCCCCGCGGCCGCGCAGGAGCGGGAGAAACCCCGCCCCGTCACGCCTCGCGAGGGGATGGAAGCCCTGAAAGCGCACCTCGCCCGGGCCGTGGACCGCGTGAGCCTGCCCCACGCGGCGCGGCTCCTCGGCCGCGTCGAGTCCGCGCGCGGCTACCGCCTGCCCGGCTACGGCGTCGTCTTCGTCCTCACCCCCCGGACGCTGCCCGGAAGCCAGGGCCAGATCTACGTCCTGCACGGCGGCTCGCCGGTGCACCGCCGCGTCCGCGTCGGGCCCCGCCGCCCGGCCACGGGAGAGGCGGTGGCGGGGGCCGACGACGAGGAGATCGAGACCTTCGAGAGGCAGGTGCTGGTCGTGCAGCAGGAGACCGAGGCCGCGCGGCGGGCCGCCGAGGAGGAGATGGAGCGCATCGTGCAGGACGTGCGCGTGCGCGTGGCCCCGCCGTCCGAGGTGCACGTCGAGGTGCGCACGGCCCCCGAGTCGCCGGAGCCACCCCCCGCTCCGGCCGAGGCGCCCCTGCCTCCCGCCCCTCCGCCCTGGAAGTTCTGGTTCGAGAACGGGACGCCGGATGAGAAGCGCGCCCCCGAAGCGGTGGTCGCCGACGTGCGCGGGGCGATCATCGACGCGCTGGCCACGCAGGGCGTCCGTCTCGCCGGCCTCGCCGCGGACGAGCGGGTCACCGTGACCGTGGACTTCGTGCCCGGGGGGATGTTCGCCGCGTCGGCGCGGCCGGAGAAGACGCTCGTGGTGAGCGCGCGCGTGAAGGACGTGGACGCCCGCGCCCGGGGCGCGATCACCCCGGAGGAGCTCAGGAAGCGCGTCGAGGTGACGGAGTATTAGGGGGGGCGCTGCTCACCGACGGAGCAGGAGCGCGAGGGTGAGCAGGGCGAGGGAGCCGTCCGTCGCGGCAAAGAGCAGGAACGCCGGC
>JBGPQQ010000522.1:0-2581 GCA_041489115.1 Vicinamibacteria bacterium
CCAGGCGCTCCTCGACGCGGCCGCGGCGCGCGCGATCGAGGCCCAGGCGGCGCTCGCCTTCTCTCGCGCGGCGGCGCTCACCCTCGCGCGGGCGCGCCCCGGCCTCACCGTCGTGCCCGCGGGAGGGGAGGCGGCGGCGCTCGCCCCGCTGCCCCTCGACCTCCTCGGCCTGCCGGCGGACCGGCAGGAGCTCTTCCGGCGCTGGGGCCTGCGCACGATCGGCGACCTCGCGCGGCTGCCGCCCGTCTCTCTCGCCGAGCGCCTCGGCTCCGACGGCCCGCGCCTTCTCCGCCTCGCCCGCGGCGAGGACGAGGGCCTCCTCGTCCCCGCGCCGCTCCCCGAGTGCTTCGAGACGACCCTCGAGCTGGACTGGCCGGTGGACGGCCTCGAGCCGCTCGCGTTCCTGCTCTCGCGCGTGCTCGAGCCGCTCTGCGTCGCCCTCGCCGCGCACGGGGCGAAGGCGGCCTCGCTCGCGGTCGACCTCGGTCTCGTGGACGGCACGGTTCACGCGCGCGTGCTGAAGCCCGCCGCGCCGTCGGGGGAGGTGCGCACCTGGCGCACGCTCGTCCTCCTCGACCTCGAGGCGCACCCCCTGCGGGACGCCATCGCGCGGATCACGGCGCGCGCCGAGCCCACGCCCGCGCGGCCCGCGCAGTTCTCGCTCCTCGATCCTGCCCTGCCCTCGCCGGAGCGGCTCGCGGAGACGATGGCGCGGCTCCACGCGTGGACGGCGGAGGGGCGTGGGGGCTCGCCGCAGCTCGTCGACACCCACCGCCCCGGCGCCTTCGCCGTCTCGACCTTCGCCCCCGGGCCGCTCCCGAGGGGGAGGCCGGAGGAAGCGCCCCCGGCGCCCCGTGTGGCCCTGCGCGCCTACCGCCCGCCACGCCTCGCGCACGTCCTCACGAAGGGCGGCGTGCCCGTGTTCGTGTCGGCCCCCGGCGTGCGCGGCGCGGTCGTGGCCTGCGCCGGCCCGTGGCGCGCCTCCGGGGACTGGTGGGACGTCGCCTGGAGCCGCGAGGAGTGGGACGTGGTCCTGGCTCTTCAGCCAGGACAGGCCCTCGCCGGCGGGGGGGTGTTCCGCCTCTTCCTCGACCGCCTGCGCGAAGAGTGGTTCGTCGGGGGAGAGCTCGACTAGACTAGCCGGGACCGGGCCGGGCTCCGCCGCGAGCGGGTGTCGGGGGGGCCACGCGCAGGACGCGCGTCTCGTGCCGACCGAGCTCCAGCCGCCCGATGCCGGCGTCCGGGAGCGCCGTCCCGCGCCAGGGGTCGAACCACAGCCGCGCCCCGGCGGCAGCCACCTGGACGTCCGCGCGAACGTCCCCGCTGCCCTCGTTGAAGAAGGCGTAATAGTGAACCCCGTCGCGGAGCACGTGGCGGAAGCGCACGTCCGCGTGAACCGGTGCCAGGCGCACGTCGCGACCGGCGAGCCGGTCGATCGCGACGAGGCCGTCCTCGGGCCAGCGCACGAGGCGCCGCGCGCGCTCGAGCGTCGCGATCGCCGCCGCCGCTCGCGGCGGCGGCTCCACCCCGTCCAGCACCAGCGCCCGGTAATGCATCCCGCGGATCCGGATGCCGTCGCCGGCGACCGCCGCGTCTTCCCAGAGGTGGCGCGCCTCGAGGTAGTTGAAGTCGATCTGGCCCTCGAAGAGGGCGCGCGCGGCACGCCAGGGCAGCTCGTCGGCGAGGCCGAGCACGGCCACCTCGCACACGTGCCGGCCTTCCGTGTTGATCCCGCCGAGGCGCGCGGCGTAGTCGGCGAAGGCGCCGAAGCCGTCCCACCACGGGCTGTGCGGCCCCACGTCGGGCGGCCGCTCGTCGATGCGCGGCCCCCGGACGGAGTAGTAGAACGCGTGCGGGATGAGCAGGTTCACCCCGCGCACGAGCAGCCAGTCCGCGAGCCACTTCATCTCGTCGAAGGTGAGCTGGTGGCCGAAGGCCCCGCAGAACTCGTTCGCGTTGCGCCGCCGGCCGAGGTGGATCATCGCGGAGGACGAGCACTTCGCCTGCGTCGACTCCGGCCCCTCGAGCGCCGAGGGCGTCCCGGGCAGGACGTACCTCCAGACGACGTCCTGGCCGGGGATGTGGAAGTGGCGCAGGGGACCGAGGTCGTCGGGGCGCGCGGGGTGGCCGGTGAGGGAGACGCCGTGAGCCGTGCACCAGCGGTGGAGGGGCTCGTAGTACGTCGTCTCCAGGCGCGCCTGCACCGCGCGGTGAAAGGCGCGGCGCTGGCGGAGGGCGCCGGGCTCGTCGTCGTACGACCCGAGCAGCGCTGCGAGGCCGGGATCGCCTTCAAAGATCGCCGCCACCTTGCCGATCGTGTCCGGGTAAATTGCCACGTCGCTGTCAATGAACAGCAAGACGTTGCCCGTGGCTACGCGCGCGCCAACGTTGCGGGCCCGCGCCGGCCCGCCCGCGACCGGCAGTCTGATGACCTTCGCGCCCGCCGTTTCAGCTCCATTCGAGCAACCGTCCGTCTCTCCATCAGAAACCACGATGATCTCGTGCGGAGCTGGATCGGCCCGGGTCAGATTTTTAAGACATGTTTGGAAGTCTTCTCCGCCATTGTGGACCGGCACAATGG
>JBGPQQ010000523.1:0-2577 GCA_041489115.1 Vicinamibacteria bacterium
CGCCGAAGATCGCGAGAATGGCGTCCCCCACGAACTCGTCGATCGTGCCCTGGTGGGACAGGATCACGTCGGCCATCGCGCCGAGGTAGGAGTTCAGGAGGTGCAGCACCTGCTCGGGGGCGAGGCCCTCGGTGAGCGGCGTGAACCCCCGCAGGTCCGACATCAGCAGCGTGACCTTCCGCTGCTCTCCCCCGAGCCTCGGCCCCTCCGGTGACGCGAGAAGGCCGGTGACGACCTCGTCGCTCAGGTAGCGGCCGAAGAGCGCCTGGATGAAGCGGTTGCGCAGCTCGAGGTCCTCGGCGAGGCGCCGGATCTCCTCCTTCTGCCGCTTCAGGGTGAGCTGCGACTCGACCCGGGCCAGGACCACCGGGAAGTCGAGCGGCTTCGTGACGTAGTCGTTCGCCCCCAGGCCCAGCGCCTCCACCACGTCCTCCGTCGTGTCGCGCGCGGTGACCATGATCACGGGCAGGTCCGACCCCGGCCATCGCTCGCGCACGCGCTTCAGCACGTCGATGCCCGAGAGGCCGGGCATCATCACGTCCAGCAGCACGAGGTCGAAGGCCTGCTGCTCGATCAGGGCGAGCCCCCGCTCGCCGTCCTCCGCGACCTCGACCGCGAAGCCCCGGCTCCCCAGCCGGCGCGAGAGCATGTCGCGGTTCAGCTCGTTGTCGTCCACGACCAGGAGGCGCATGGCGCCGGGGTCGGGCGGCGCCGTCTCCGGGCGCGCGACCGGCGCGAGGGGAACGGTCGGCTCCGGCACCGCGGCGGGAGCCTTCGGTTCCGGCTCGGGCTCGCGGAAGACCGCCGGACCGGCCGACGACGGTGTCGGCGGCACCGCCTCGTCCACCACCTCGAGGGCCTTGCGCGCCGCCTCGCGGATCTTCGCAAGGTCGGCGACGTATTTCTCCTGGCCCGCGTCCCGGACCTCGTCCTCCAGGAGCTCGGCGTAGCCGATGATCTGGTGGAGCGGCGTCCGCAGGTCGTGCCGCAGGCGAGCACGCGGGTCGGCCTTCGGGTCGCTCATGGCGGGGCTAGTTTAACCCCGGGACGGGCCTAGCCTCACTTCAGGAGTGGTGGTGGTGCGCGGAGCCCGCGGACGGGGCGCCCTTCGCGTGAGCCGACCGGCGGCCCTCGAGCCAGGCGATCCAGTCGGTGACCCCCTCACCCGTGCGGGCGGACACCCTGAGCACGTCCGGCTGCGGCATCACGCGGGCGAGCGCGTCCAGGACCGCCTCGACGCGGAAGTCGAGGTGCGGCAGCAGGTCCACTTTCGTCAGCAGCACGAGGTCGGCCTTGCGGAACATCACCGGGTACTTGAGGGGCTTGTCCTCGCCCTCCGTCACCGACAGCGCCACGACGTTGACGGCCTGGCCGAGGTCGTAGATGGCCGGGCAGACCAGGTTGCCGACGTTCTCGACGAAGAGGTAGTCGAGCTCGCGCCACGGAAAGTGGTGGAGCGACTTGTGGACCATCTCGGCGTCGAGGTGGCAGGCCGACCCCGTCGTGATGGCGGCGGCCGGCACCCCCACCGCGCGCAGGCGGTCGGCGTCGCGTTCCGTCTCGAGGTCGCCGGCGATCGCCCCGATGCGGCCCCTTCCCGCGAGCGACCGCGCGGTCGCCTCGAGGACGGCGGTCTTCCCGGAGCCCGGGGAACCCATCAGGTTCACGGCGAAGACCCCGCCCTCCACGAAGTGCTCGCGGTTGTGCGCCGCCGTGCGGTCGTTGACGGACAGGATCTTGTCGTGGACCTCCACGGAGACCACGTTGGGGTCGCCGCAGCCGCAGGTCTCGCACATCAGGGCACCTCCATCTCGATCTGCTCCAGGAGTATCTCGTCGCCCGTGATCATCCTCGCCGGCACGTCGCAGGCCGCGCAGCGCAGGACGGCGCCGGTGGGAATGGCGGTCGCGCACCTCGGGCACGCCCAGGCCGCTTCCGAGCGCCGGATGTCGAGCTCCGTCCCCGCCAGGATCCCCTCCCGGCACAGGGTGAAGGCCGAGGCGAAGAGCTCGGGCTCGACGCCGGACATCGCGCCGATCCGGACGGCGAGGCGGCCGACCGCGGTGGCGTTCCGGGCCCGGGCCTCCTGCTCGACGCGGTCCACCATGGCCCGGACGAGCGAGTACTCGTGCACTAGCAGATCCTCGGCAGCTGCTCGCCGGAGAGCCGCTCGAGCAGGCGGTGGCTGCCGATCCTCGTCTTCAGCACGAGACGGCCGGGGTCCTCGCCGAGGACGGTCCCGATCCGTCGCGCGCCCTCGCCGCCGGGCTGCGAGCGGATGGCGGCGAGCGCCTCGTCCACGCGCTCGCCGGGCAGGATCGCCAGGAAGCGGCCCTCGCAGGCCACGTAGAGCGGGTCGAAGCCGAGCAGCTCGCACGCCCCCTGGACCTCGGGGCGAACCGGGATCTCCGCCTCCTCGACCCGGATCCCGACGTTCGAGGAGAGGGCGATCTCGCAGAGCGCGGTGGCCAGCCCCCCGCGCGTGGGGTCGCGGAGGACGTGGGTGTCGGGCACCGCGTCCAGCAGGGCCCGGACCGGCGCCACGACCGGGGCGGAGTCGGAAAGGAGCGCCGTCTC
>JBGPQQ010000524.1:0-2570 GCA_041489115.1 Vicinamibacteria bacterium
AATGCCGCTGGAGAACTCGCGGTAGAGACGGAACTCGAAATAGAGGCGGGGGTCGAACGGGCGGTCGGGCTTGGTCAGGAGCCATCGGCGCCAGTCCGTGTCTCCCTCGCGGATCCGGGCGACCTCCTCTCGTCCGCGCCACCGCGGACCGTGGTAGTTCCACTCCACCTCGACCTTGCTCACCTCGCCGAGGACGCCGCTCTGGACGAGGTCGTGCGCCGCGCGGGGGTAGGGCTCGCTCCGGTGCTGGGTGCCGACCTGGACGATTCGCCCGCGCTCACGCACCGCCGCGCGGGCGGCCTTCGCCTCCTCCAGGACGTTCCCCATCGGCTTCTCGACGTAGGCGTCCTTCCCGGCTTTCGCCACCATCTCCAGGATCGGGGAGTGAGAATGCTCGGGTGTCGAGATCAGGACGGCGTCGACGTCGCGGAGCGCCAGGAGGTCCTCGAGGTACTGGAACGAGCGCGGGGCACGCCCGTAGTGCGCGGCGTTGGCGGCGACCGCCTTCTCCCGGTTGACCTTCCACAGGTCGCAGACCGCGGTCATCTCGACGTTGTGGGCCGACTTGAGCTGCCCGGCGATCTCGACCAGATCGCCGCCCCGGCGCCCGACGCCGATGTGGCCGAGGGAGATGCGGTCGTTGGCGCCGAGGATCCTCGCGTAGGAGAGGGCGGTCGACGTGAGCGCCGCCCCGCCGGTCACCATCGCGGACTTGCCCAGGAACGCCCGGCGGCCGACGCGTGATCTCGAGTCGCTCATGGGTCACCCCTTCCGTTCCGTGGGGCCCAGCTTAGGCCCGCGCCGGATACCGCCGCAAGCGTGGAGTCGATCCAGTTACCCTGCCCTGGTAGCAGGGTAGTAGCAGCGACTCGCGCGGGTGCGGGCGAGACGCACGAGCCACAGACGCAGAAGGTCCTCGATGAGTTGCTCGATGGGCCAAAAGGCGCGACTCGCGTGGTCGCCTCGGCCTGTAGACACGACAAGTGATCTCCACGCCCGGCCCGAAGCCGGGGGGAGAGGCACCGGCGGCAAAGGGAGGCGGGGCCTTGCGGCCCGCGCTCCCGACGACGGGTCGAGAGTGGGCGCGAGCCCGGCCGCGGGAGGTCCCAGCCTTCAGCTCGTCGGCCGCTTCCCGCCGGCCAACACAAAAGCGTTGACTTTTCGCGCGTCTCGGCGCTAGGTTTGCGCCGGTCTCTATACACACTCCAATGGGCGAACCCGGCTTTCGTGCGCGACGGATCCACGCGCTCAGACGCTGGTCGCACGTGTGGCCGGCGCGGCCGGTGGCCTCGCGAGGAACGAGGTAACTCATGGATACCGTGTATATGCCCATCGTCCCCGTGGTAATGAAGCCCGCCGAGGCGCTCAAAGTCATGGAGCTCCACCGACGATCGGGCGTCGTGGCACAGGACGGAAAGACCTTCTTCATCGTGAAAGCGGCCGCGCTCATCCGCGCGCGCGACCGCAAGGAGCGCACGTTGAGCCGGGTGCCGCGAGACCGCAGGGTGCGCACCCTCGGGCTCAGGGGCCTGCCCCGCGCCGGGCTGAAGTTGCTTCTTCCCCAAGGCGCCCTTCCGCCGCAGGCCAAGGTCTTCGGGCCGAGCCGGCGCGACGATTTCGTGATGCTGGCCGCGGCGCACGACGCGGGGACACGGCAGTTCGTGGGGCTGGTGATCACCCGCTCCGAGATCTATGCGGAGGAGCTCTCCTCACCGGCCGACTGCTTTTGTACGGGCGCCCAGCAGCACAGCCTGCCGCCGAAGCGTCGAAACAAGGCGGGGCGCTGCGAGGTGTGCGACACCGAGATCGTCTGCATCTAAACCACAGCCATGCTCGGCACGCTGTTAGACAGACTCGGCGGCCTCTTCTCCAAGTACTTCCTGATCGGGGCCTTCTTCCCGGTTCTCCTGGCCGCCGGAGCGAATGGTTTCCTGCTCTATGCCGCGTCGTCGCGCGTGCGCGCCATCGTGACCCAGGTGGAGGGACTGACGGAGGGCCGGCAGGGCATCGTCGTGTTCGCAGCTTTGATCGGGCTCGCCGCGGGCGCCTACCTTTTCTCTGCCGCGAGCCCGCTCCTGAGAGAACTGCTGGAGGGACGACATTGGCCTCGGGCCCTCCACACGCCCTTCGAGCGGAGCGAGCGGGCCCGGCGGCGGCACGCCGAGTCCCTCGTGGAGAGCGCGCGCCGGGGACGCCGGGAGCTGAAGTGTTCGGCGTCAGGGTGGCCGGATCGCCTGGCGGATGCTCGAAAGCTCGGGCGAGGCAAGGGCGCGCCCACATCTGCGGACCTCGACGGAGCGCAGACTCGCCTGCGCGGGCTGTGGTCTCTTGTGGAGGGCAGCGGGCTGGTGCCCGCCGCCAGCCTCGCGAGTCTGGTCACGGATATTGAGGCCCTGCTCACGCGGTTCGACGCGGACGTATCCGCCGAGCTGGATGCGCTTCAGGACAGGACCGTGGCCGTCGTTCGGGAGGCTGAGACGGCTTGGGACCTCGAATACCTCCGGCGATTCACCGAGCGGCGCGCGGACTTCGGCGACGGCCGGGTGGCGCCGACTCGCCTCGGCAACATC
>JBGPQQ010000525.1:0-2568 GCA_041489115.1 Vicinamibacteria bacterium
CTTCTTCCGGTTGTCCTTCACGGCGGCTGTCGCCGACCTGCAAGAAGGCGCGCGGCGCATCGCCGACTTCCTGTCGGAGCACGCCCCCTCGGGGCGCGCGCGGAAGTGAAGCCGCGAGGCTTCGAGCCGGGCACGCCGGTCCTCCTCTACCTCCACGCGCCGCGCGAGAAGGTCTTCGGCGTGCTGGTGTCGCTGCAGCCGGCGGGGATCGCAGTGCGCGGCATCGAGCTCGCCGCGTTCGAGGACTGGCTCCGCCAGGAGGCGCGCGGGGAGAAGGGCCTCGGCCTCGCCACTCTCTTCTATCCGATGAGCCGCATCGAGCGGGTGGAGAGGGACGAGTCGGTGGGCGGCCTCGAGGGCATCGGCGACCGGTTCCGGCGCGAGACCGGCCGGTCGGTGTTCGAGGCCGCCGGACTCAGTAGCCGAAGAACGCGCCGCTGATCGGGCCGACCGGGGCGAGGAACGGCACGGCCAGGAACAGGTCGCCGTTCTCGCCGATCGTGCGGCGGTAGGGCCGGAAGGGCGCCGGCCGCGGGGCGCTGTAGCCGCTCGTCCAGAAGGCCGACCAGCCGTACGACACGCCCGGGTAGCCGCCCTGGTGCGAGAGGTAGAAGCCTGCGATCTTGTAGGCGGGATCGGCGGGAAGCCCCGCCCACGGGCCGAGCGGCGACTCACCCGAGCGGTAGAAGGACGAAAGCTCGTAGGGATTCCGGAGCACGCGGATCGCGGGCCGCGGGGCCTCCCGGGACTCGTCCGGCTCCTGCGACTGGACCGTGGGTGCCTTCTGCGTACCCTCCGGCTGCTTGTCCTGTGCCGCGGCCCCCGCCGCGAGGGCCAGAACCGCCAGTGCTGCCATCGTCGTGTGCATCGTCCCCCTCCTCCGCCAGTGTAGTACGGAAGGCGGCAACGCGCTCCCGTGACGGGGATTACAGGTTCCCCCCGTGGCGGTCGCCTACCACGCAAATCGCGTGCCCCCGTCACGCTGCTGTCACGGAGTGCAAAGCGCATCAACATGCTCATTCAATTGGCCTTGGAATCCGGCCCTCCGGCGGTTTCCACAGGGTTTTCCACAGATTGTGTGGAACGCGCCAGAGGCCTCGAACCCACGCGGAATCGAACGCACCGATGAGCGTGAACGGGGGTTCCGCCGGCGGCCAAAGAGGGATAATCGGCGGCGCACTGCCGGCATCCGCACTCATTCGACGAGAGGAGCAACGTGAGCTACCGCATCCTCGTTCTGGAGGGCATCACCGACCGCGGCGCCGAGATCCTTCGCGCCGAGGGCTGGGCCGTGGACATGGAGAAGGCGCTGCCGCCGGCCGAGCTCGTGAAGCTCGTGCCGCCCTACGACGCGATCCTCGTCCGCAGCGGCAGCCAGATGAACGCCGAGGTGATCGACGCTGCGAAGAGCCTGAAGGTCATCGGCCGGGCCGGAGTCGGCGTCGACAACGTGGACCTGGCCGCGGCGACCCGCCGCGGGGTGCTGGTCATGAACTCGCCGGGCGGCAACACGGTCTCCACCGCCGAGCTGGCGGTCGCCCTGATGCTCGCGCTGGCGCGCAACTTGGCTCCCGCCGCCGCGGCGATGAAGGGCGAGAAGTGGGACCGGAAGTCCTTCGCGGGAGTGGAGCTCTTCGGCAAGCGGCTCGGGGTGATCGGCTTCGGCCGGATCGGCCGCGAGGTCGCGGCCCGCTGCCGTGCCTTCGGGATGGAGGTCCAGGCCTTCGACCCGTTCGTCTCGACCGCGGTGGCGGAGCAGGCCCACGTCAGGCTGCGGAGCCTCGAGGAGGTGCTGCAGACCTCCGACTACCTGACCCTGCACACGACCCTCACGAAGGAGACGAAGCACCTCCTCGGCAAGGACGCCCTCGCGAAGGTGAAGCCGGGCGTCCGCATCGTGAACGCCGCCCGCGGCGAGCTGATCGACGACGAGGCCCTGCTCTCGGCGCTCGACGGTGGCCGCGTGGCCGGCGCCGCGCTCGACGTCCACACTCAGGAGCCGCCGAAGGACTGGCGGCTCGCGAAGCACCCGAAGGTCGTGGCGCTGCCCCACCTGGGAGCGTCCACGAGGGAGGCCCAGGAGCGGGTGGGCACCGACATCGCCCAGCAGGTGCGCGACTACCTGAAGGGCGGCGTCATCCAGTCCGCCGTCAACTTCTACTCGCTGACCGGGGACCTCTACGACCGGGTGCGGCCGGCCATGGACCTCGCCGAGCGGCTGGGGCTCTTCCTCGCCCAGGCTTGCCGCGGGTCGCTCGAGCGGATCGAGCTGGGGGTCTACGGCGACCTGCGCGAGCTGGACCTGAAGCCCATCCTCTCGGCGGCGGTCACCGGCGTCCTGAGGCCGCACATGGCGGAGGGGCTCACCCTCGTCAACGCGGTCGACGTCGCGCGCGAGCGGAAGATCGAGATCCTCGAGTCCACGTCGTCGGCTCCCATCAGCTTCGCGAACCTCGTGGCCCTGCGCCTCAAGACGAGCGAGGAGGATCTGTCGGTCGCGGGGACGGTCTTCGGCGGGGGGCACCTCCGCCTCGTGGACGTGGACGGCGTCGAGGTGGACACGATCCC
>JBGPQQ010000526.1:0-2525 GCA_041489115.1 Vicinamibacteria bacterium
CGGCTTTTCCTGGCTTCCTCATTTCTGGGGGGCCCCAGCTCCCCAGACCCCCCGGTTTGCCTCGCGTCCGGCCCCCCAGACCCCTCGGGTTGCCGAGCAGAAACAGGTTGCAGAATCTTGCGTTAAGTGCTATATTTCGCGACCGAAATGAGGACCTCCGCGTCCAGCTCCGCCGGTCGCTTCGTCGAGGAGCTCCTCGGCCAGGGGCGCTACACATTCACGCGTGAGGAGGCCGACCGTCGCCTCGGCCGCGGTTCCAGGGCGACGTACTTCGCCCTGTACAGGCTGGTGAGGGCCGGATGGCTCGTCATGCCACGGTCGGGGTTCTACGTCATTGTCGACCCGCAGCATCGCGTGGCGGGGACGCTTCCACCGGAGTGGTTCATCAACGACCTAATGAAGCACATGGGGCGGCCCTACTACGTCGGTCTCCTGTCCGCCGCGCAGCTCCACGGCGCCGCCCATCACCGGCCGCAGGAGTTCCAGGTGGTCATCCCCCGGCGTACCGTCCGCCCGGTTCGCGCCGGCAACGTCCTCATCCGCTTCTACGGGAAGGGTTCCTTCAACCACGCTCGGTTGCAGAAGGTCAAGACGCCCACGGGGGCACTCGAGGCGTCTACCCCTGAGACGACAGCCTGGGACCTCGTGCGGTATCTCAGAGCTGCCGGCGGCCTGGATCATGTGGCCACGGTCCTCTCGGAGCTTGCCGAGAAGCTCGACCCGGCGAAGCTTCGGGACACGGTAGAGCGGCACGGCGAGATCCTCGTGGCGCAGAGACTCGGCTACCTCCTCGACCAGGGCGGCCGGCGGGGCCTCTCGAAAGAGCTCGCGGCCTTGGTGCGAGACGCGCCCCTGCGCCCGCTCGATCCGGGCGCGCCCGTGAACGGCGCGCGCGAGAGCCGCAGGTGGCACCTCCTCGTCAACGCCCGCGTGGAGCCGGAGGCGTGATCCCCGAGGCCGCGATCACGCACTGGCGCACAAGGTCTTCATCTCTCCGGCGCAACGGTATTCCGAAGACATAGACCTCGTTCAGGCTGCCGCCGGGCCTATCGGGCCGATTCTGGACGCGATCCGGGCGCGGCTCGACCCTCTCCTCGGAGAGCCGCGTCGCGAGAACAACCCCGGCAACGTGACCTTGCGGTACCGCATGGAGTCGGAGATCCCGCCTGTGGTTCCCCTGCGACTCAAGCTCGAGATCAACACCCGTGAGCACTTCGTGGTGTTCGGCGTCGTCACGCGATCGCACAGCGTCCGCTCGCCGTGGTTCGAGGGAGAAGCAGACGTCCGGACCTACGCCCTGGAGGAACTCCTGGGGACGAAGCTCCGGGCGCTCTTTCAGCGCCGGAAGGGGCGCGATCTCTTCGACCTCTGGACCGGGCTCGGGACGCGCGGAGTCGATCCCCGCCGCATCGTGGAGGCCTTTCGCGCATACATGAGAGCCGAGGGCGCTGACGTGAGCCGGGCCGCCTTCGAGAAGAACCTCGCGGCAAAGGTCGGTTCGCATGCATTCAACGACGATCTTCGACCGCTCCTGGCGGCGGCGGTCCCGTACGACGTTCCAGTGGCCGCTCGCGTGGTGTCGGAGCAACTCCTCGCGCTCCTGTAGGCCGAGCCACCTGCGAGATCGGTAGGCCGAAGTATGATCGGCAGATGCAGCGGGTGATCGACTTCCTGGCGCGCGTCGTGGCCACCGCTTTCGGCAGCGGATACGCGCCGTTCGCGCCGGGGACGGCGGGGTCGGCCGTGGGCCTCCTGCTCTTCTGGCCGATGGCCGCGCTGCCGTGGCCCTGGCCGGCGGCGGCGTCGGCCGTCCTCTTCCTCGTCGGCTCGCTCGCGGCGGGCCGGGTGGCGCGCCGCGTGGGCCTGAAGGACCCCGGCATCGTGGTCGTGGACGAAGTGGTGGGCCAGTGGGTGACCCTGACCGCGCTGCCGTTCACGCCGGTCACCGCGGCCGTCGGCTTCCTGCTCTTCCGCGTGATGGACGTCGTGAAGCCGTGGCCGGCGCGGGACCTCGAGCGCGTCCCGGGCGGCTGGGGCATCATGGCCGACGACGTCGGCGCAGGGCTCGCCGCGGCCGCCGTGGCCCGCGTTGTCCTGCTCCTCGTCTGAAGCCGGGGAAGGACCATGAAGGTCGAGATCATCGCCGTCGGCACCGAGCTCCTGACGCCGGACTTCCAGTACACGAACTCCCTGTTCCTGACGGCGGGGCTGAATGCGCTCGGTCTCGAGGTGTCCTTCAAGACCATCGTCGGGGACGACGAACGCGACCTCGCCGGCGTGCTCCGGACCGCCCTCGGCCGCTCCCGTATCATCCTCTGCATGGGCGGCCTCGGCCCCACCAAGGACGACCGGACCCGTGAGACCCTGGCCAAGCTCCTCGGCCGGGAGCTTGTTTATCACTCTGAGATCCGGGCCCGCATCAGGGAGAGGTTCAGGCGCCGCGGAGCGCCCATGACCACATCGAACCTCAAGCAGTGCTATGTCATCGAAGGGGCCGAGGTCCTGGACAATCCCAACGGGACCGC
>JBGPQQ010000527.1:0-2507 GCA_041489115.1 Vicinamibacteria bacterium
ACGAGCACCTGCGGTCGCCCGCGGCACGGGAGGTGTTCGAGCGGCTCGGGTTCGAGCTCCTCCCGGCCCGGTGAGAGGGCGATGGGCGCGGGAGACCTCCAGGTCGTCGCCTTCACGCTGCAGATGGCGGCCACGGCCACGGCCGCCATCCTGGTGCCGGGCGTCGCGGCCGCGTTCTTCCTCGCCGGCTACCGGGGCCCGGGGCGGGGCGCCCTCGAGACGATCCTCTCCCTGCCCCTCGTCCTGCCTCCAACCGCCGTGGGCCTGGCCCTGCTCGAGCTCCTGGGCCGCAACCGCCCGGTCGGCGCCTGGCTCGCCGCGCACGGGGTGGAGGTCGTCTTCACCTGGAAGGCCGTGGTGCTGGCCACGGCAGTCATGTCCTTCCCGCTCCTCGTGCGCTCGGCGTGCACCGCCTTCGAGGAGGTCGATCCACGCCTCGTCGGCCTCGCCCGGACGCTGGGCTGCGGCCCGGCCGCCGCCTTCTTCCGCGTCACCCTGCCCCTCGCCTGGCGCGGTGTCCTGGCCGGCACCGTCCTCGCGTTCTCCCGCGCGCTTGGCGAGTTCGGGGCGACGATCATGGTCGCCGGCAACATCCCCGGGCGCACCCAGACCCTGGCCCTCGCCATCTTCCACGAGACCCAGCTCGGGCGGGACGAGCGTGCCGCGGGGCTCGCGGCGGTGACCGTGGCTCTCGCCTTTGCCGCGCTCTGGCTCACGGAGTGGCTCGTCCGCCGGCGGAGCCGGACGGAGGGCGCGTGAGCGGCGTCGTCGAGATCGACGTGACGCTGCCCCTGCCGCGCTTCGCGCTCCGCGTGGAGGCCACGCTCCCCGCCGGGGTGACGGCGGTGATGGGGCCCTCCGGCGCGGGCAAGACCTCGCTTCTGGAGTCGGTCGCCGGCCTGCGCGGCGCGACGGGGCGCGTCGCGGTGGGCGGCGAGCCGCTCCTCGACACCGCGCGCGGCGTGTCGCTCCCGCCCGAGAGACGGCGCGTGGGCTACGTGCCGCAGGACTCCGGGCTCTTTCCCCACCTGAGCGTCCTCGGCAACGTGCGGTTCGGGGCTCGCGCCGACCACGGCGCGGTCGAGGCGGCGATCGACACCCTCGAGATCCGGCCGCTCCTCGACCGCCGGCCGCTCACTCTGTCGGGCGGCGAGCGGCAGCGGGTGGCGCTCGCGCGCGCGCTGGCCACCCGGCCCCGCCTCCTCCTGCTCGACGAGCCCCTCGCCGCGCTCGACGTGCGGCTGCGGGAACGCGTGCTGCCCTGGCTCCTGCGGGTCCGCGACGAGTGGGCGCTGCCGTGCGTCTACGTCACCCACAACGTCGGCGAGGCGTTGGCGGTGGCCTCGCACCTCGTCGTCATGCGCGAAGGCCGGGTGGAGGCGGCGGGGGAGCCCCGGGCCCTCCTGGGGGCTCCCGCGCTCGCCGCGGAGGCGGAGGCGGGGATCGAGAACCTGATGCCCGGCCACGTCGTCTCGCACGACGAGGCGGGCGGGATCACGCGGGTGCGCACGGAGGCGGGCCTGGACGTGGCGGTGACGCTCTCCGCGGCGCGGCCCCCGGGGACGCCGGTGACCCTCGCGATCCGCGCGGAAGACGTGCTCGTCGCGACGGGGCCGGTGACCGGACTTTCCGCCCGCAACGCCTACGCCGGGCGTCTTCTCGCGATCGACCGCACCGGTGTGGACGTCACGCTGCGCTGCGCCCTCGACGCGGGCGGCGCCGAGATGCTCGCGCGGATCACGCCGGCCGCCGTGGCGTCGCTCGGCCTGCGGCCGGGAGGCCCGGTCTGGCTCGCGGTGAAGAGCCACTCGATCCGGCTCCTCTGAGCTTCTGTTCCGGCTCCAGGCGCTGCCGCGGCCGAGAATTCGACGCTACGGACCTAGGGCGACCGGTTACCCCTACCCCAGAATCAACAGTTACGAGCTTGCGACCCGAATGCCCGTCCCTCTGTGCGAGCCAAACCGGTTGGAGTCGGCGACGACTCGCGGTCTCTTCCGCGAGGTTCCTCACCCTTCTCTTCGCGCTCGTGATGGCGAGCATCGCTCGCCGGCGCAGTATGAGCATGCGGCGGGCCAGGGCCACCATCCTTCGTATGGCTGATGGCCCCGTTCACGTAGCGGAGAGTCGTCGACGCGTTGCGACCTTGACCTGCTGAGCAGCTCCTCGCCTCGTCACGGCCCCGCGCGCTTGTAGATGATATCGAGAGGGCTTCGCGCGGGGTTTCGCAACTCCTTGACCACGTGTGTGTAGATCATCGTCGTCTCGACGTTCGCGTGCCCGAGGTATTCCTGGATCTGCCGGTTATCCACCCCGCTCAGCAGCAGATGCGTGGCGAAGCTATGGCGGTAATGCCGGCCCCGGCATTAGCGCCACAGTTTTGCGACCCACCTGCTGGAGGACGGCGTGAACGTACGCATGATCCAGTCTCTGCTCGGGCACCGCAGCCTGCAGACGACGGAGCGCTACACGCACGTGGCCGAGAACTACCTTCACCAGATGCGCAGCCC
>JBGPQQ010000528.1:0-2504 GCA_041489115.1 Vicinamibacteria bacterium
CCGGGCCTTTTCGAGCCCGGTCCGTCTGGCACGACGTTTGTTGCAGCATGAGGCAGGAGGCAGGTCCATGAGCAACGCCACTACGACCCCATCCGGGGCCGGCCGCCGGTCGCCGATCCTCTTCCAGAGCCTCGTCGTGACCGAGCCGGAGAAGCACGCCGGCCGCACCAGCACGACGCTCATCATCTCCGTCCTTCTCCACAGCGCCCTGATCGTCGCGGTCGCGGTCCTCCCGCTGCTCTTCTACGACGCCCTGCCGAGCCAGGAGTCCCTCAAGGCCTTCTTCGTGGCTCCCCTCGAGGTCGCGCCTCCGCCGCCTCCGCCCCCGCCCCCGCCGGCCGGGGCCCGGGCCGTCGTCAGGGCCGCCCCGCGGGTAGAGATGCAGCAGCCACAGGGCTTCGTCGCCCCGATCGATGTCCCGAACGAGATCAGGCCTGAAGAGGGCCTGGACCTCGGGGTCGAGGGCGGAGTGGCGGGCGGCGTCGAGGGCGGCGTGCCGGGCGGCGTCGTGGGCGGCGTCGTGGGCGGCCTCCCGAGCGAGGCGCCTCCCCCGCCGGCCAGGGTCGTCCGCATCGGCGGCCAGATCGCGCAGCCGAAGCTCATCCGCCAGGTCAAGCCCGTCTACCCCGACCTCGCCGTCCAGTCGCGCGTCTCGGCCCTCGTCATCCTCGAGGCCGAGGTGGACACCCGCGGCTACGTGAAGACGGTGAAGGTCCTCCGCGGCCACCCGCTCTTCGACGAGGCGGCGATAGAGGCCGTGAAGCAGTGGCGCTACCAGCCGCTGCTCCTGAACGGCGAGCCGACCGGGTTCATCCTCACCGTGACGGTGAACTTCAACCTGCAACAGAAGTAGGCCGTCCGGCCGGGCCGAAAGGCCCGTCGGGTCCCCCCTGGGGGCGGGATCCGGCGGGCCTTATCGTTTGGAGGACACGGGCCTCCGGGGTAGCTGCCGACCAGGGGCTTGGAAAGACACAGCCGATCGGAGTCTGGGCCGACCGGTGGGTTTGGGGGACTGGAAGCCCCCCATCTCAAAGAACGCCAGGCACAGCCTGGTCGTGAATGTTGGCCAGTCCCCATGATGCAGGATGACGAGGCTATCGATCGTTGGCTGGTCCCATGGCGCAGGATGACGAAGCCGGCGCTTCTGTCGTTGCCGATGACCGCCGTCATGGCGGTCTGGGCGATACTAGAGAGACACGAGGAGACGCGATGGACCTGGACGTTCGCCGGAACCCGGCGCTGCTGAAGCTGGACCTCTACTGCAAGGGGATGCGCATCGACGACAGCTGCCTCGTCGAGCAGGATGGGGGTCGGAAGATCCTCCGCACGCGCGCGGGGCTCGGCAGCGGGCTCGAGGTCGTGCTGCCGGGCGGCCTGTGGACGAACGTCCCCGTCACCGAGCGCTTCGCCCAGCAGTCTCCCTACGTCCTCCACCGGAAGAACGGCTCCTACGTCCTCCACCTCGGCGACGAGGCGGTCACGACCCTCGAGCTGTCGCCGCGCCCGGCCTGGTACGACAAGAAGACGACGACCGGCAAGCCGATGACCCGCATCGGGACGCTCCAGGGCACGTACCTCGGCGTCTACCCGGCCAAGGTCTGCGAGTACTGGACCGAGAAGCCCGAAAAGTCGAACTGCAAGTTCTGCTCGGTGGGCCTGAACCTCGGGGTGGACGACGCGGACGACAAGTCGGTAAACGAGGTGATGGAGGTGATCCGCGCCGCCCGCGAGGAGTCCGGGCTCACCTACGTGGACTTCAACACCGGCCACTACGAGGGCGAGACCTATCTCGACATCCTCGAGCCCTACATCCGGCGGATCAAGGACGAGGTCGGCATCCTGGTGGGCATCCAGACCCCGCCCCACTCCGACCTGAAGCGCTACGACGCCCTGCGCGAGATGGGCGTCAACCGCGTCTCCTTCTGCTTCGAGATCTTCGACCCCTGCGTCTTCAAGGACGTCTGCCCGGGCAAGGACCGCCAGTACGGCCTGCCGCGCTACCTCGACGCGGTCGAGTACTGCGCCTCGCTCGCGAAGAAGGGGCCGCGGAACGAGCCGTGGGTGACGAACGGCGAGATCATCGTCGGCCTCGAGCCGCCGGAGTCATCGATCAAGGCCATCGACTGGATCACGTCGGTGGGCGCGATCCCGACCGTCTGCGTCTTCCGCCCCCTCGCCGGCACCGACTACTCGGACGTGCAGCCCCCGCAGACGCAGCCGCTCATCCCGGTGTTCCGCCGCCTCTACGAGGCCTGCATGGAGAAGGGCCTGCCCGTCGGCGTGGCCCCGAACATCCACGTGAGCCTCGTGCTGCTGCCCGACGAGTGCCGGTTGCTCTCCGATCGCAGCTTCCCGTTCCAGACGCTGAAGCTGAAGCTCATGGGGCAGGCGGCGAAGATGATGGTCAACCGCAACATCCGCGCCGCCGAGGCCCGCGCGCGGGTCGGCGCCGCGGCCGGAGCCCCGCCGGAGCCCCCCGTTGACGCCCGCGCGGCCCGGGAGTA
>JBGPQQ010000529.1:0-2489 GCA_041489115.1 Vicinamibacteria bacterium
CGCCATCGCGATCCTGCGCTATCGCAAGCCACTCGAAGAGATGCTCCCGTTCGTCGACGCCCACCGCGCCTACCTGCGCGACCTGAAGGCGCGCGGCACCCTGCTCGCGTCCGGGCCCTTCGATCCGCGCACCGCCGGCGCCCGAGCGGTTGTACCATTCGGGGATGAAGCTCTCCACGTTGCTGGTGTCGGATTACATGACGCCGAATCCGATCGTCGTCGAGCCCGAGGCCCCGCTCATGCGCGCGCTCGAGATCGTCCGGCTGCGGGGCGTGCGGCGGCTGCCCGTGACCGTGGGCGGGATGCTGGTGGGCCTCATCACCGAGGGCGACCTCAAGCGCGAGGAGCCCTCGACGCTGACCGCCTCCGAGGCGGACTTCAACCGGGTGATGGAGGAAACCCCCATCTCGCGCATCATGATCCAGAATCCGGTGACCACCACGGCGGACGCGCCGCTCCTGGAGGCGGCCGAGATCCTGCTCAACACCAAGTACGGGGCGCTGCCCGTGGTGGCGGGCGGCCACGTGGTGGGGATCCTGACGGACAACGACCTCATCCGCGCCCTCGTGGACGCCCTCCGGGAGGCGAAGGGCCCGCAGGGCTGAGGGCGCCCTTGTCCGCCCCGCGCGAGGACGCCGACATCGAGACCTCGTCCGAGGGGTACGCGCGCCGCTTCTCGGGCCCGGTCGGCCGCTTCTTCCTCGACCGGCAGGCGGAGGCGACGCTCGACCTGCTGCGACCGTTCCCCGGCGCGACTGTCCTCGACGTTGGCGGCGGGCACGGGCAGGTCACGGGGCCGCTCGTCGAGGCCGGCTACGGCGTGAGCGTCCTCGGCAGCGACGCCTCGTGCGAGGCGCGGGTGCGCGAGTGGACGGGGACGGGGCGCGCGCGTTTCGTGGCCGGCGACCTCCTCGCCCCCCCCCTCCCCGACCGCTCGCACGACGTGGTCCTGTCCTACCGCCTCCTGCCCCACGTGAGCCGCTGGCCGGAGCTCGTGGCGACCCTCTCCCGCCTCGCCCGCGCCGCGGTCGTCGTGGACTACCCCACCCGGCGCAGCGTCAACGCCGCGGCCGATCTCCTCTTCGGCCTGAAGAAGGGCGTCGAGGGGAACACGCGACCCTTCACCGTCTTCTCGGACGCGGAGATCGAGGGGGCGTTCGCGGCGCACGGCTTCGCGCCCACCGGGCGCCGGCCGCAGTTCTTCTTCCCGATGGCCCTCCATCGTGGGCTCGGCTCCGCCGGGCTGGCCAAGGGCCTCGAGGGCGCTGCATCGGCGCTCGGCCTCACCCGGGCCCTCGGCTCCCCCGTCATCCTGAGGCTGGAGCGGCGTGCCTGAGCCCGCCTCCGCGCGCGAGTGGGCGGTGGCTCTCTTCCGCCGCTCGGTCCTCAAGCAGCGCAAGCTCGCCGAGGTGGCCGCGATGCTCGGACCCACGGCAGGCCTCCGCTGCCTCGATCTCGGCTCCGACAACGGCGTCGTGAGCCTGCTCCTGCGCGAGGGGGGCGGCTCGTGGGCTTCTGGCGACCTCACGGAGGAGGCGGCTTCCTCCATCCGCTCCCTGGTCGGCGAGGACGTCCACCTCGTGCGCGGCGACCGCCTGCCCTTCCCTGACGCCTCTTTCGACCGCGTCGCGGTGGTGGACATGCTCGAGCACGTGAGCGACGACGCGGCGTTCGCCGACGAGCTCGCGCGGATCACGAAGCCCGGGGGCCTCCTCGTCGTCAACACCCCCCACCTCAAGCGGACGCTGCTCCGCCGCGTGCGCCACGCCCTCGGCCAGACCGACGAGAAGCACGGCCACCTCCGCCCCGGCTACACCCCGGAGCGACTGCGGGAGCTGCTCGCGCCCGGGTTCGCGCTGGAGCGCCACCGCACCTACTCGCGCTTCTTCTCGGAGGCGGTGGACACCGCCCTCAACTGGGGCATGGAGCGGCTCGGAAAGAAGTCATCGGCCAAGGGGATGGTGGTGACCGGGGACGACCTCGCGCGGCACCGGAAGACGTTCCGGGCCTACTCGGCCCTCTACCCGCTGCTGTGGGCGCTCACGCGCCTCGACGCGCTCGTCCCCGCCTCGGGCTACATGCTGATCGCCGCCGCGCGGCGGCGCCCGGCCTAGATCCCCACCTGGTCGATCGTCGAGAGCAGCCGGTCCAGGAAGGTGACCTGCGCCGGGTGCAGCAGGAACCGCGCCCGGTCGATGGCGACGAACTTCGCCTCGTCCACTTCCTTCTGGTCCGAGCGGGGGGCCGCGTCCTCGGGGGCGGGGCCGGCGAAGCCGTGGATGCGCTTGCGGCTGCGCGCGAGGTCGACACTCCCGATCGAGTGCAGCGGCCCTGCCTTGACGCCCGTCTCCTCCTCGGTCTCGCGCCGGGCCGCGGTCTCGAGGTCCTCGCCGGGGTTGGTCCGGCCCTTGGGGATGCTCCACGGGGCGCGGCGGTTGTAGGGGCCCCAGGGGTGCACGATCAGCACCTCGAGCTTCCCGCCGTTGCGC
>JBGPQQ010000530.1:0-2465 GCA_041489115.1 Vicinamibacteria bacterium
CTGGCGTGGGAGCTGTCCAACCACCTGGCCGGCATGAGGGGCAGCAGTCCCGCCATCGGCTCCGCGAACGCCGTCGTCATGGCGATCGCCTTCGGGTCGATCGCCCTCTTCGGGGCCAGGCAGCGCGAGTGGCTTCGACGGGAGCGGGCCATCAGCCGCACGGACGGCCTGACCGGGCTGCTGAACGGCCGGGGGTTCTACGAGGCGGCGGCCGTGGAGCTCGCGCGATCGACGCGCTACCGTCACCCGTTGACCCTGGCCTACGTCGACCTCGACGACTTCAAGGAGGTCAACAATCGCTTCGGCCACGCCCGCGGCGACGCGGTCCTCGTCGCGGTCGCCCGGGCGCTGCGCCGGGCCTGCCGCTCGACCGACCTCGTCGGGCGCCTGGGCGGCGACGAGTTCGTCGTCCTCTTTCCGGAGACGGGTCGCGACGCGGCGGAGGCCGCCCTCGTCAAGCTGCGCTCCCGCCTGCAGGAGGCCGTGAGCCAGGACGGCTCGCGGGTGACGGCGAGCATCGGCTCCGTGTCCTTCGCGAAGCCCCCCGCCGACGTCGAGACGCTGGTGCACGAGGCCGACACGGTGATGTACGCCGTGAAGGCGGGCGGCAAGGACTCGCTGCGCTGCCTCTCCTACGGCGAGAACCAGTAGCTGAGCTTGACGAGGAAGACGTTGTCGGGCTGCGTGCTCCAGAGGCTGCGCCAGTTGCTCTGGAAGGAGTCCTCCCAGTACGGCGCCTCGCCGGTGCGCCCCTGCGACCAGACCACGTAGAGGGCCGAGCCCGGCTTGTACTCCCAGCGGGCGACCAGGTTCTGGCGGAACTGGCGGAAGCTGAAGTCGGGGTTCGCGAACGAGTAGCGGCCGCCCCCCGTCTCGTCGACGTCGTAGGTGCCCGGCGGGGAGAGGGCGATCTCGCCCGGCCCGTAGAGGTGGAAACGGTCCGCGTAGCGGTGGGCCAGCGTGTCGGCCGCGCGCTTGAAGTCGGAGTACCGGCCGGTGCCGATGAACGGGCTGCCGTAGTACTGGATCGTCAGCTCGGGCGTGAGCGCGAGGTTCACGCGGAAGGTGAAGTTCCAGGTGCCCTGGTCGATGCGGCCGAGCACCCAGCGCGCCTCGCCCCCGGCGTCGGCCGTGGTCACGTACTGCAGGTTGTCGATCTTCCGCTCGTACTCGGCCTGGCCGGACAGCGAGAGCCGGTTCGAGAGGCGCAGGTTCAGGTACCCGCCCACGCTCGAGGCGCGGGAGTCGTCGTCGCGGGCCCAGGATTGCTCGCCCTCCAGCGACGCCCAGACGCGGCGCGACTGGTCGGTGTGCCCGCCCAGGGACGCCTCGTAGTAGTCGTGCCAACGGAACGCGGGGCCGCCCCGGAGCATCCGGGTGTCGACCACGTCCTCGTACTTGAGCTGCGCCTCGGCCTGCCACTTGTTCTTGAACTGGCCGGAAGCCTCGAGCTCCGTGGTCGCGCGCGTCGGAAGCCTGCCGAAATCCCACTGGTCCTCGCGGGCGAGCTGGACCGAGTAGTTGCGGAAGATGCCCTTCGGCGTCGTCTCCGACCAGCCCAGGAACACCTGGTTGGCGATCACGTCGGCCTGCCGCAGGTAGCCGACGTCGTTCAGGTCGAGCCCGGGCGAGTACCAGTGAAAGTGGTCGAGGAGACGCAGCCGGCTCGTGTCGGAGCGGCCGAAGCGCACCAGGCCCCCGTGGCCGCTCAGCGAGGTGCGGTTGGGGTCCACGCCCAGGTGGCTCGCGCCGGGCCGCTGGTAGTAGTGCACCGCGTCCGTCTGGAGGGTCCGGATGGCCTCCGTATCGCCCGTGGCCCGGCTGAAGATGCCGCTCGCCTCGAGCACCCAGGCGCGGTCCGCGAAGTACCGGGTGAAGTCGAGACCGCCGGTGGTCGCCTGCGTGGGCAGGAAGGCGAGCGAGGGGTCCTTCACCCACCGGTGGGTGGAAGTCAGCATCCCCCCGAGGCTCGTGTTGCCCTTGTCCCAGTCCTTGTGGAGGCGCGCGACGGTGTAGCTGCCGAACGGCTCGACGACCGCGTCCCGATCACCCAGCGGGGACGCGACGGCCACCGTCTCCTTCTGCGTGAAAGCCTGGAGGGCGGCGACCGACAGCCCCTCGTTCGTCTTTCCCGTCACCTTGAACGCGCCCAGGATCGTCGTGTTCTCCGGCAGGCTCGCCGTTTCGCCCGGGGCGAGGGACGGGGACCGGGAAGGCGGCGCGCCGATGCGCCGCGAGTAGAAGAGCTGGTCGGCCTCCTCGATCTCGAAGCTGAGGATCTTGCGCCCCTCGAGGAAGAACGGCCTCTTCTCCTCGTAGAACGTCTCGTAGGCGGTGAGGTTGACCACGGACGGGTCCGCCTCGACCTGGCCGAAGTCCGGGTTCACGGTGGCGTCGAGGGTGAAGTTGGACGTGAGGCCCACCTTTGCGTCGAGGCCGGCCGAGCCGGAGCCGTCGGTGCCGCC
>JBGPQQ010000531.1:0-2457 GCA_041489115.1 Vicinamibacteria bacterium
CGAGGCACCGATCTTCAAGGTCGCGAACTACGGGATCCTGGGCGACGTCTTCGAGGTGCTGCCGAAGGTCACCGCGGCCGCGAAGGCTTACTTCGCCTCGCGGGGCTGATCTCCCGCCGCCACGAGGCGCCCGTCTGATGGGCGCCGTGGCTCGTTACGGTTGCCGGTGGGCGCCCGCAGCGTGGGCGTCCCGGGTCGTCTCCTCGCTCACTTACTCCCGCGGGTGAACCATGCGCTCGCTCGGAGCGCCCGAGACGCCGTCCGGGGGCGGGCGCATAGTCGCTCACCTGTCGCCGCTGGGCGCCCGCATTGTGGGCGTCGAGTGGCTTCTCGAAGGGGGCGGGCCGGGACCGAAGCCGGCGGACGTGGTGGCGCTTGATAGACTTGGCGGCGCCGGAGGTCGCCTTCATGGTCCTGCCCGTCCTGCAATCCCTCCTCACCCTCGCCCTGCTCGTGGCCGCGTTCGGCTTCATGGCGAAGCGGCTGTGGCAGATCGCCGTGCTCATCAACACCGGCACGCGCGGCGACGAGGTCCTGACGGACCACCCGGGCGAGCGCACGCGGACGATGCTCGCCTACACGCTGGGACAGCAGAGGCTCAAGGAGGACGCCGCGGCCGGCCTCCTGCACGGCGTCTTTCTCTACGGCTTCCTCGTCCTGGGCCTCGGCCACCTCGAGGTCGTCCTCGAGGGCCTGACCGCCTTCCTCCGGGCGTCGGGCGGCCGGCCGTTCCTCTACGAGCGCGTTCTCCCGAGCGGGCTCGGCGCGCTCTATCACCTCAGCCAGGACCTGCTCGCCGCTGCCGTGCTCGTGGCCGGGGCGCTCGCTCTCGCTCGCCGGCTCACCGGCCGTCCCCCCCGCCTCCTGCCGCGGTCGAAGGACGGCGAGAGGATCCTCTGGTTCATCGTCGCCCTCTACGCCACCTTCTTCGTGCTGGTGGGCGCGACCGTCCTCCTGAAGCAGCGGGCGGCGGGCGACCCGGCGCCGCTTCCGTACCAGCCGTTCAGCTCGCTCGCGGCGAGGGCCTTCTCGTTCCTCTCGACGCCGGGGGCGGAGCTCCTGCGGACCGCCGGCTGGTGGGCGCACGTGCTGGTCTTCCTCGGCTTCGCCGCGTACCTCCCGACGACCAAGCACATGCACCTGGTGTTCGCGTGGCCGAACACCTGGCTCTTCAGGCGGCAGCGCTACGGCCTCCCGCCCCGGATCGAGTTCGAGAAGACGAAGAAGTTCGGCATCGACCGCGTGCAGGAGCTGCCGTGGAAGAGCCTCCTCGACTCGTACGCCTGTACCGAGTGCGGCCGGTGCAACGCCGTGTGCCCGGCACACGTCACCGGCAAGCCCCTCATGCCGATGAAGGTGCTGCACGACGTCAAGGTCAACCTGCGCGATCGCAACGGCGTCGACATCCTGAAGTTCCGCGGCGCGAGGGGGAGGCCGCTCCCGGCGAGCATGGAGGAGGAGGCGGGTCTGGAGCCGAAAACGCCCCTCGTCTCGAAGGTCGAGATCGACCGCGCGAAGCCTGACGTCGTGCGGGCCGACGGCGGCTACCTGGAGGTGGACGGCCAGGTCCACGTCGACGAGCTATGGGCGTGCACGACATGCGCCGCGTGCGTGCGGGCGTGCCCGGTGCTCATCGACTCGGTGCCGGGGACGCTCATCGGCCTGCGGCAGAGCCTCGTCATGATGGAGTCGGACTTCCCCCAGGAGGCGACGACCGCCTTCAAGGGCATGGAGGTGCAGGGCAACCCCTGGGGCGTGGGGCAGGACCGCCGCGTGGAGTGGGCGGAGGGGCTCGACGTGCCGGTGATGGCCGACCTCGGGGGGCGGGAGGTCGACTACCTGCTCTGGGTGGGCTGCGCCGGCTCCACCGACCCGCGGGCCCGCAAGACCAACCAGGCCCTCGTGCGCGTCTTGAAGGCGTCGAAGGTCGACTTCGCGACGCTCGGGCCGGAAGAGAAGTGCACGGGCGACCCGGCGCGCCGGATGGGGAACGAGTACCTCTTCGCCCGGCTCGCGCAGGAGAACATCGCGACCTTCGCGAAGTACAGGTTCGGGAAGATCCTCGTGACCTGCCCGCACTGCCTGAACAGCCTCGGCAAGGACTACCGCGAGCTCGGCACGAGCTACGCGGTCGTGCACCACTCGCAGCTCCTCGCCGAGCTGATGGTCGCCGGGCGCGTTCCCCTCGACCTCGCGACAGGAGCAGAGGGCCTCGTCACCTTCCACGACCCGTGCTACCTCGGCCGCTACAACGACACCGTCGAGCCGCCGCGCGAGGTCCTCGTCCGCCTGGGGGCGAAGACCGTCGAGATGGTAAAGAGCCGGCAGAACGGCTTCTGCTGCGGTGCCGGGGGCGGCCGGATCTTCCTCGAGGAGACGATCGGGAAGCGCGTCAACGTCGAGCGGACCGAGCAGGCCCTCGCCACCGGAGTGGCGACGGTGGCGGTGGGGTGCCCG
>JBGPQQ010000532.1:0-2452 GCA_041489115.1 Vicinamibacteria bacterium
AGTCGGCGTAGAGCACCTCGCCCGCATAGGCGGTGGGCGCCCGGCGCCGATACTCCTTCGGCGGCGCGTACGGCTCGTGCGGGTCGTAGAGATGGACCCACAGGTAGAACGGCCGGTCCCCGCGACGCTCCTTGCGTAGCCAGTCCAGGGCGCGGTCCACCACCCGCCCCGCCGGCCGCTCGACCTCGGTGAGGCTGCGCCTCTCGATGTCGGAGTAGTCGAAGGAGTCGTCGTAGGTCTCGTGGCCCTGGGCGAGGCCCCACCGCGCGGCGACGACGTAGGAGCCGACGACCGCCGCCGTCTGGTAGCCGCGCTCGAGGAGCCGCTCGGCGAGGGTGGTGACGTCTTTCCCCAGCACGAAGCCGGCGTTGTCGCGCACGCCGTGGTGGGGAGGGTAGAGGCCGGTGAAGATCGACGAGTGCGAGGGCAGGGTCAGGGGAACGTGCGCCACCGCACGCTCGAACAGCACGCCCTCCCGGGCCAGGCGCGAGGCGGTGGCGGTGTCGAGGGTGGCCCCGTACGGAGCCAGTTGGTCGCGCCGCAGCGTGTCGATGGAGATCAGGACGACATTGGCGCCCGGGAAGCGGGCCCCGGCGACCGGCGCGTACTCCGGCATCCGGACGCCGCCCGGCAGCGCCTTCGCCGCCTGGGCATCCGGCGCGGGCGGCCTCGCGACCGGCTTCGGTGGCCGGGCGCGGTGGACGACGGCGACGGTGACGACGCACGCGCCGACGACGACCGCTGCGGCGAGCCATTTCGGCGACCACTTCGCGGACATGGTGCTCCCGGTTCCCCCAGTCAGCGCACGAGCCCGGCGAGGCAGTGTAGCCCGCCGTTGCGGATCAGGACCTGTCGGGCGTCGACGGGGACGATCGAGTATCCCGCGGGAAGCTGCGCGCCCACGTCGCGGAGCAGCCGGTCCTCGACCTCGCCCAGGCCGAAGCGCGGGACGAAGATCTGCTGGTCCACCACCAGGGCGTTGACGTAGCTGATGCCGGGCCAGTCGCGGGGGCCGTTCAGGTCCACGCGGAAGGCGGGGACGCGCACGACCCGGAAGCCCATCGCCTCGAGCTCACCGACCTTCTCGAGGGCACGGCGACGCACGGTCTCGGGCACCGGCTCCAGTTGACCTTCGACCACGTCGAGGTGCGCCGCGATGACCCCCGGCTCGTCCCGGGCGGACTGCGTGGCGTGGACCCACGACTCGAACGTGTCCCGGTCCGCCTCGATCATGCGGAGCTGGTTCGCCGACGAGAGGCAGTTCCCGCCCTCGGGGCACACCCGCGCCACCAGCGACCGCATGCGCTCGGGCAACGCAGGATCGACGCCGAGCTGCCACTCGCGCTGCTCCCGCCGCGCCTGCTCGAGCGTTCGCCGGGCCCGGCCGGCGTCCGCATGCGGGGACGAGAGCTGCTCGCGCAGCGCGACGAGGGTCGCCGGCTTCCGACCGGCGAAGCGCGACAGCAGCGCGTCGACGGCCGCTCGCGCGACGGCGAGATCACCCGAGACCGGCACGCCGACGAGCGCGAGGCCCGCCCTCGGCAGGAACGAGACGAAGTAGTCGACGTGGGGCGCCAGGCCGCCGAGATCCACCGCACGATCGGCGCCGAACTCCAGGCCGAGGACGTACTCGAACTCACGCGGGGTCAGGGCCTCCGCCCAATACGGCTTGGCAAACGTCCCGTAGAACAGCACCAGTCGTCGCCGATCGCGCGGGTCGCGCGTGAACTGCAGGTCCCCGCCCTCCCAGGACAGCCGCGAGCGCACCACCCCCTCCTGCCGGGCGAAGCGGGCCAGAAGGGGAGCGAACGCCTCGCCGTTCTCGGGCTTGCCTTCGAAGACCCGGCGGGGGACGAGGATCGTCGGGCCGCGGCCGGAGGTGCCGGCCTTCACGTAGTCCTGGACCCACCAGAACGTCCGGTCCACGCCCCGGTCGAGCAGCGTGACCCGGTGCGAGGTGCGGCCGAAGCTCCTCTGCGTCGCCTTCTCGTAGGCCGCCGCGTCGTGGACGCGGTGGATTAGAATGGAGACAGCAAGCGGGCGCGGGATCCTCTGCAGGATCTCCCTCATCACGCCGACCGGCTCGCCGCGGTTGCGCGAGCCCGCGGCGAGGTAGAGGACCGGGTCGGTGTCGAAGAGGATCCCGGTGACGGGGTCGTCGTCGGGAGCGGCCCGGAAGCCGGGCACGGTGGGGCGATAGAAGATGTGGCAGACCCGGCCGGCCTCGCGGCGGACGAGGTCGGAGCGAAACGGCAGCCCCGGCCCAGGATAGGTGAAAGGAGCAGGCGGTACAGGTCTATCAGGAACAGGGCCGCTTTCCTCATCTCGTCGACCGTCTCTTATCCATGGCCTTCAAAGTCGACAGGAAATCTTCACTGAATTCCGGCCAGGATGTCCGAGCGGACTCTGCTTTGGCGATGGCCACCATGTCCACCGGCCGGCTGATCAGCAT
>JBGPQQ010000533.1:0-2431 GCA_041489115.1 Vicinamibacteria bacterium
CGCGCTGCAAAACGATGCGCGGCTTCAACGTGATGCACCCAATCGGCTGGGACGCCCTCGGCTTGCCGGCCGAGAACGCGGCCATCAAGCGCGGTATCCACCCCGAGCAGTGGACGCGCCAGAACATCGCCGGCATGAAGAGCCAGCTGCAGCGGCTCGGCTTCAGCTACCCCTGGAGCCGCGAGATCGCGACCTGCGACCCCGGGTACTACCGCTGGAACCAGTGGTTCTTCCTGCGCATGCTCGAGCGCGGGATCGCCTACCGGGCGAAGGCGCCGGTCAACTGGTGCCCGTCGTGCCTCACCGTCCTCGCGAACGAGCAGGCGGAGGGCGGGATCTGCTGGCGCTGCAAGAGCCAGGTCGAGCAGCGCGACATGGAGCAGTGGTTCCTCCGGATCACCGCCTACCAGGACCAGCTGCTCGACGACATGGCGCAGCTCGGGGCCTGGCCGGAGCGCGTCCTCGTCCAGCAGAAGAACTGGGTGGGCAAGTCGCCGGGAGCCGAGATGGACTTCCCGGTGGAGGGCTTCGCGCCCATCCGGGTCTTCACGACGCGCGTCGACACGACGTGCGGCGCGACGTTCATGGTCCTCGCCCCCGAACACCCGATGGTGGACACGCTCCTCGCCGGGCTCCCGGACGCGGCGGCGCGCAAGGAGCAGATCGCGCGGCTGCGGGCCCAGGACCGCCGGGCGCGCCTCGAGGGCCAGGTCGAGAAGGAAGGCGTCTTCACTGGCCGCTACGCCACCAACCCGTTCACGAACGAGAAGATCCCCATCTGGGTCGGCAACTTCGTCCTCATGGGCTACGGCACCGGCGCGATCATGTCCGTGCCCGCCCACGACCAGCGCGACTTCGAGTTCGCGCGGAAGTACGGGATCGAGGTGCGGGTCGTCATCCAGCCGGCAGGACCGAAGCGCGACGGGGCGACGATGGAGGCTGCGCACGACGGCCCCGGACGCGTCGTGAACAGCGGGGAGTTCGACGGCCTGCCCGCGGACGAGGCCATCGCGAAGATGGCGGCCCACGCGGAGGCGAAGGGCTTCGGCAAGGCGACGATCACCTATCGGCTCAAGGACTGGCTCATCAGCCGCCAGCGCTACTGGGGCACGCCCATCCCGGTCGTCTACTGCGAGAAGGACGGCATGCAGCCGGTGCCGGACGACCAGCTCCCCATCGTCCTCCCGCCCGACGCGCCCTTCACCGGGGAGGGCGGCAACCCGCTCGAGAAGGTGCCGGCGTTCGTGAACGCCACCTGCCCGAAGTGCGGCGGCAAGGCCCGGCGCGAGACGGACACCATGGACACCTTCGTGGACTCGTCCTGGTACTTCTACCGCTACCTCTCGCCGCGGAAGGACGACGGGCCGATCGACCCCGTCGCCGTGAAGTACTGGTTCCCGATCGACCTCTACGTCGGCGGGATCGAGCACGCGATCCTCCACCTCGTCTACTCGCGCTTCTGGACCAAGGTCATGCGCGACCTCGGCCTCGTGGCGCTCGACGAGCCGGTGACGCGCCTCTTCCCGCAGGGGATGGTGCACAAGGACGGCGAGGTGATGTCCAAATCGAAAGGCAACACCATCGCCCCCGACGACGTCATCGCCCGCTACGGGGCCGACACCCTCCGGCTGTACATCCTCTTCGCGGCGCCCCCGGAGCTCGCCATGGAGTGGAGCGAGACGGGCATCGAGGGGCCGCACCGCTTCCTCCTGCGCGCGTGGCGCCTCGTGGACCGCCACGCCGCGACCCTCGCCGCAGAGCCCCGCAAGCCGCTCCCGGCGGATCTGCCCCCGGCGGCGCGGGACCTCCGGCGCAAGGTCCACCAGACGATCGACAAGGTCACGCGCGACATCGAGGAGCGCATCCAGCTCAACACCGCCGTGGCCGCGCTCATGGAGCTGGTGAACGAGGTCTACCGCCTGGAGGCGGAGGTCTCGACGGGGCCGGGGCGGTACGCGCTGCGCGAGGCGCTCGAGACGATCGTCCTCCTGCTGAACCCCTTCACCCCGCACGTGTGCGAGGAGATGTGGGCGCGCCTCGGCCACGAGGGGGGGCTCGTCCGCGCCGCCTGGCCCGCCTTCGACGCCGGGGCCGCTCGCGAAGACGTGGTCGAGCTGGCCGTCCAGGTCAACGGCAAGGTGAGAGGCCGCGTCGTGGTGCCGCGGGAAGCCCCGGCGGAGGAGATCCGCGCGAAGGCGCTCGCGGAGCCCCGGGTGGCGGAGCACATCCAGGGGAAGCAGATGGTGAAGCTCGTGGTCGTCCCGGGCCGCCTCGTCAGCGTGGTGGTGAAGTGAGGCGCCGCGACGTCCTCGCGGCGGCGGCGGGGGCTCTCGCCTCCGGGTGCGGGTACGCCCTTCAGGGCCGCGGGATCACCACCGACCCCTCGATCAAGCGGATCGGCGTGCCCCTCTTCAAGGATCGCTCCGGCAAG
>JBGPQQ010000534.1:0-2431 GCA_041489115.1 Vicinamibacteria bacterium
CACCTCTTCCATGCGCATCGACGCCGTGCGCGCCACCTCGGTGCCGTCCTCGCGCTTCCGCGTCTCCGGGAAGACCTCGAAGCCCGAGCGGTCGAGGAACATCGTGCCCTCGGTGCCGTGGAACTCGATGCCGTAGCCCTTGCCGAACATCGAGTTCGCGTTCGCGTGGCGGTTCTCGTAGGTGCAGACGAAACCGGGGTACTCGAAGGTGGCCACCAGGGTGTCGGGCGTGTCGGCGTTGTCCTTGATCACGAACTTCGAGCCGGTGGCGGTGACGGACTGCGGCCCCGGGACCTCGAGGGCCCACTGGACGATGTCGACGAGGTGGACGGCCCAGTCGCCGAGCATGCCGTTGGCGTAGTCGTAGAAGAAGCGGAAGGTCGACCAGCGGTCGCCCACGCCGAAGCGGTTCGCGTTGAACGGAACCTTCGGCGCCGGCCCCAGCCACATGTCCCAGTCGAGCCCGGCCGGCGGGTCACTGTCGGGAGGGTTCCCGATGCCGTCCGGGAACGAGTTGCTGTAGTTCCACGTGCGCACGAAGGTGACCTTGCCGAGGAGGCCCTCGCGGACGATCTGCGCCGCCTGCTGGAAGTGCGCGTTCGAGCGCTGCCAGAGACCCACCTGGACGACCCGCTTGTACTTGCGGGCCGCGGCGACCATCGCCTTGCCCTCCTCGACGGCGACCGAGATGGGCTTCTCGACGAAGACGTCCTTGCCCGCCTGGCACGCCATGACGGTGGGAAGCGCGTGCCAGTGGTCGGGTGTCGCGTTGATGACGACGTCGATCGTCTTGTCGTCGAGGACCTTGCGGAAGTCGCCGTAGGCGGCGGCGTCCGGGCCCGCTTCGAGCTTCCCCTTCTCGAGATTGGGCGCGTAGACGTCGCACACGGCCGCGATCTCCGCGCCGTGCTTTGCGAAGGCCTTCATGTTGGAGAGGCCCTGCCGGCCGGTGCCGATGACGCCCACCCGCACGCGATCGTTGGCACCGAGGGCCTTGCGGGTGAGCGGCCCGGCCATGGAGATGCTGAGCGCCGCGCTCGCGCCCGCGGCGCGCTTCATGAAAACTCGACGGTCGATCGGAGAGCTCATGGTGTCTTCCCCTCAGAAAGGTGAGCTGACGCCCACACGACGGTGCCGAGGCTATCACGGCGCGAACGGACTATAGTGCGCACCGGAAGGGAGGAGCCGATGGCCACGATAAGGCGGCGGTGCGGGACGATGGCGGCGCACATGAGGCTGCTGGAGGAGTACGCGCCCTTCCGCGCCCGGCAGTCACGGCTGGAGGAAGAGACGGCGCGGCGGCGCTCCCTCGCCGCGGCGGCGGCCGTCAAGCCCCCGCTCGTGACGGTGCCCGTGGTCTTCAACGTCGTCTACCACGCCGACGAGCAGAACGTCTCGGACTCGCAGATCAGGAGCCAGATCGCGGTGCTCAACCGGGACTTCGCCGCGCGGAACGCGGACAAGACGAAGATCCCGACGCCCTGGAAGGGGCTCGCCACCGACGCGCGCCTCCGCTTCAAGCTCGCGAAGGTCACCCGCACGAAGACGACGCGTTCCTCCTTCTCGACCGACGACTCGGTCAAGCGCGCCTCGAGCGGCGGAATCGCCCCCTTCGAGCCGTCGACGTACCTCAACCTCTGGGTATCCGCGCTCGCGGGCGGGGTGCTGGGCTACGCGCAGTTCCCCGGCGGCCCCGCGAAGACCGACGGCGTCGTGATCCACTACCTCGCCTTCGGCACGAAGGGCACGGCGCAGGCACCCTTCGACCTCGGGCGCACCGCGACGCACGAGGTGGGCCACTACTTCAACCTGCGGCACATCTGGGCCGACACCGAGGACTGCTCGGGCTCCGACCTCGTGGCCGACACGCCGAACGCCGCCGGCCCGAACTTCGGCACACCCACCTTCCCCTCCGTCTCGTGCAGCAACGGCCCCCACGGCGACATGTTCATGAACTACATGGACCTTCTCCGGTAACCCGCTCGCCCCCGGCGAGTTGGCGGAAACCGCCACCTCCGGAGTGTCCACCTGGTGTCCACGGCCCCCGAGAAGGTCCTCGGCCAGGCCCCGGACGGCTCCCGGCTGCTCCACCGGGAGCCAGGACCCGTAGACGTCGACCGTCATGCTGATCGACGCGTGCCCGAGCTGCTGGCGGACGTAGGCGAGGCTCGTCCCCCTGCTCACCAGGCCCGAGCCGTACGTGTGCCGAAGCGAGTGCAGGCCATGGTGCGCGGGCAGGCCGGCCCGCTTCAGGACCCGGCGCATCGCGTCGAGCGTCCGGCGGTAGAGCGCCTCGGCTTGCGCCCCCGAGGGGCGTTCCGGCAGCTCCGGCGCCAGGAGGAAGGGCCCGGGCTTCGACGTCCCGACCACCGTCCGCTCCATCGTCACCACGCGCGAGCTCGGGGCCTTCCGCGCAAGCCCTTCGAGGATC
>JBGPQQ010000535.1:0-2415 GCA_041489115.1 Vicinamibacteria bacterium
CGCGCGGCCCAGAAGTAACCCCAGGCCAGGGCCAGCGTGAAGACACCGTTGAGCCACGCGTTGACGACCGGCACCGGCTCGGGAGCCCCGAAGAGCCGCGCCACCTGCGGCGCGGCGAGGAGCATCGGCACTCCCAGGACCAGGTCGTACACGCCGGAGACGAGGGCCAGGGTCCGGAGTCTCATGGCGCTATACTAGCCTCCCCGACCCCGCGACCGGGCAGGTCTCTCCATGCGCCACAAAGCACCTCTCCACGGGACCACGATCCTCGCCGTCCGTCAGGGGAAGACGATCGCCCTCGCCGGCGACGGGCAGGTCACCCTCGGCCAGACGGTGGTGAAGCACCACGCCAAGAAGATCCAGCGCCTGCACAACGGCCAGGTGCTGGCCGGCTTCGCGGGGTCGACCGCCGACGCCATGGCCCTCATCCACCGCTTCGAGGCACGGCTCGAGGAGTACCGGGGCAACCTGCAGCGCGCCGCCGTCGAGCTCGCGAAGGAGTGGCGTACCGACCGGAGCCTGCGCCGGCTCGAGGCCTTCCTGGTGGTGGCCGATCGCGAGGCGACCTTCCTCCTCTCCGGGGCGGGGGACGTGATCGCGCCCGACGACGGCATCGTCGCCGTCGGCAGCGGCGGCCCCATGGCCCTCGCCGCCGCGCGCGCCCTCGCCCGCCACACCGCGCTCGACCCCGCCGCCATCGCCCGCGAGGCGATGCGCGTCACCTCCGAGATCTGCATCTACACGAACGACGCCATCGAGGTGGAGACTCTCGAGGGATGACGACCGTCCCCACCGCCGGGCGCGAGGAGCACCTGCGCCTGGACGCCCTCTCGCCGCGCGAGATCGTGGCCGAGCTCGACCGCTGGGTGGTGGGCCAGGCGGCGGCCAAGCGCGCGGTGGCGATCGCGCTCCGCAGCCGGATCCGCCGCCGCCGGCTCTCCCCCGCGATCGCGGCCGACATCACGCCCAAGAACATCCTGATGATCGGGCCCACCGGGGTCGGCAAGACCGAGATCGCCCGTCGTCTCGCGCAGCTCGCCGGCAGCCCGTTCATCAAGGTCGAGGCCAGCAAGTTCACCGAGGTGGGCTACGTGGGCCGCGACGTGGACGCGATCGTGCGCGACCTCGTGGCGGCGGCCGTCGACATGGTCCGCCGGGAGAAGCAGGCGGAGGTGCGCGAGAAGGCCGAGGCGCGCGTCGAGGAGCGGCTTCTCGACCTGCTGCTGCCCCCGCCGAGGCCGGCCCCGGGCGAGACGCCGGAGGCCCACAATGCGCAGCGCGAGGGGCTCCTCGCCACGCGGGAGAAGCTGCGCGCGCAGCTGCGCGCCGGGCAGCTCGACGCGCGCACGGTCGAGGTGGAGGTGCCCGAGCGCACGGTGCCCACCTTCCAGATCCTCGGCAGCCAGGGCACGGAGGAGATGGACGTCGCGATCCGCGACATGCTGCCCGGCCTCTTCGGGAGCCGCACCAAGCGACGGGCGGTGACCGTCCCCGAGGCGCGCGAGGTCCTGCGGCAGGAGGAGGAGTCCCGGCTCGTCGACCAGGACCAGGTCGCGCGCGAGGCGGTGGAGCGGGCGGAATCTGCGGGCATCGTGTTCCTCGACGAGGTCGACAAGATCGCGGGGCGCGAGAGCGTCCACGGGCCGGACGTCTCGCGCGAGGGCGTCCAGCGGGATCTCCTGCCCATCGTCGAGGGCACGACCGTCTCGACGAAGTACGGCCCCGTCCGCACCGACCACATCCTGTTCATCGCGGCGGGGGCCTTCCACGTCAGCAAGCCCACCGACCTCATCCCCGAGCTCCAGGGCCGCTTCCCGATCCGGGTGGAACTCCAGTCCCTCGGCGAGGCGGATCTCCTGCGGATCCTCACCGAGCCGCAGAACGCCCTCGTCGGCCAGTATCGCGACCTCCTCGGCACCGAGGGCGTCTCGCTCTCGTTCACCGAAGACGCGGTCGCCGAAATGGCCCGCTTCGCCGCCCGCGTCAACGACACCACCGAGAACATCGGCGCCCGCCGCCTCGCCACCATTCTCGAGACCGTCCTCGACGAGATCTCCTTCGAGGCCGGCGGCACCTCTCCTTTCGCAGTCGCCGTCGACTCAGCCTACGTGCGGCGTCGCCTGGAGCCGCTGGTCAAGGACCAGGACCTCTCCCGGTTCATCCTGTGATGCGAAAGCCCCCGGCCCTCCTCCTCGCCGCCCTCGCCGCGCTCGCGCCCGCCTGCGGCCACCGCGGAGATCCGCTGCCCCCGCTACGCCGGACCCCGCCGGCCCCGCTGGACTTCCGCCTCGCCCAGCGCGGTGACGCGCTCGAGGTCCAGGCGGTCGCTCCCGCCGCCTCGGTGGATGGCGTGGCCTACGAGACGCTGGCAGTCGAGTTCCTCTACGCGGAGGGGCAACAGGACCTCGAGAAGGC
>JBGPQQ010000536.1:0-2400 GCA_041489115.1 Vicinamibacteria bacterium
ATCTGCACGAGACGCGTGAGGATACGATCCGCCGAACGCCGCGGGTCGTCCGCCACGAGGAGAGAGAGCATCGAATCCAGAGTGTTCACAGGCTGGACTATAGCGCAGGGGGAGACCGGAGGCCAGCTTTTTTGGCGGGGCCGGGTGTGCTCAAAATCAGGTTGACGTAGGATATACAGTCGTTATACACTTCGGGCTGCGCTCCCAGGGGAGCAGGCCTAATTAGTTGCAGGAGGGGAAGATGCGTCGATTCATTACTGGTTTCCTGATGACGGGCCTTGTGTTGACCGGGCTTTCCGTCCACGAGCGTCGTGAGGCACGGGCGCGGGGGGAGGTGACCGCCCCGGTCATTGCCAGCGAAGACGGGACGGGCTTCCCGTACCCCTACCCGACGCCCACGCCGCGTCCGAAGACCAATTGAGCGACCCGGGCCACTGGCGCGCGCAATCCCCGGGCGCGGGCGGGTACCGCCGCGCGCCCCGGGCAGCGCCGCGCGCTCATGACGCGGCGTCGCCCGGCGAGGTCTCCGGCGGGACCCGGGCGATGCCGCGCGTGGCCCACGCGAAGCCGACGATCCTGGTCGCCGGCGTCGTCCCGCATCTCGAAGGGCTGGAGGTCCTCGGCCAGATCCAGCGGGCCGGTTGGAGCGTGGCGGTGCGCTGTGCCGCCCGCGCCGACCTCGTCGTGGTCGGCTGGGCTTCGGCTGGGGTCGACGCCGCGGCCGTGATCGCGGGACTCAAGGACCATCCGCCCTCGGTCGGCGTGCCGGTGCTGCACGCTCCGCCGGCCGGGGCCCCGTGCGCCGAGTGTCGCGCCGACGTGTGCCTCTCTTCCGGGTCGACGCCCGGCCAGCTGGCGCGCGCGGCCAGCGTCCTGCTCGAGCCCGGCCGGCGCGGCCGGGGGGCTCGGGCGGGCGCGCGGCTAGAGCCTCGCTCTCAGCACGTGCGGCCGCTCTCCGCGCACCTGTAGCCCCAGACCGACGCGTCCCCCGTCGCCTTCCAGTAGCCGTGGGCGAGGCGCACCGCGTAGCAGAGCGAGTCGACCTCCCACTTCCGAACCGGCCGCATGGATTAGACTGCGCCCCACACCGGAGGTGAACGAATGAGCTCTGCGGAAGCCACGGGCGACGTCGTCCAGAGGCTCGACAGCCTCTACGAGTTCGAGCGGGCGCCGGTGACGCCCGACAAGCTGGAGCCGGGCTCGTACTTCGCCGGTCTCTTCTCCGGGGAGCACGTGGCCGCCACCGAGTTCGTGATCGGAGCGCTGCTCGTGAGCTTCGGCGCGAGCGCGACCGACATCGTCTTCGGCCTGCTGCTCGGCAACCTCCTGGCGGTGCTGTCCTGGACCTTCGTGTGCGCCCCGATCGCGGTCCAGACCCGGCTCACCCTCTACTGGTACCTGCGGCGGATCGCGGGCCCGGGGGTGACCCTCCTCTACAACCTCTGCAACGCGGCCATGTACTGCATCCTCGCGGGGGCGATGATCACGGTCTCCGCCTCGGCCGTCCGGCTGCCCTTCGGCATCCCGGCGCAGACGAAGTGGTACCCGGAGGACGTGCGCTTCGTCCTGCTGGTGCTGGTGGTGGGTGCGGTGGTGGTGACCCTCGCTGTCCTCGGCTTCAAGCGCCTCGCCCAGTTCGCGGTCGTCTGCTCCCCGTGGATGGTCCTGATGTTCGTGGCGGGGGCGATCGTCATGCTGCCGCCGCTCGCCGCCGTGCTGCCCGACGGGAGGATCGATGGCCTCGCCGACCTCTGGACGATCGCCAACCAGACGATCTGGAAGGGCGCCTCCGCGCACGCCTCGGGAGGGCTCGGGTTCTGGCACGTCGTGGCGTTCGCCTGGATCTGCAACCTCGCGATGCACGTGGGCCTGTCGGACATGGCGATCTTCCGCTTCGCGAAGAGGCCGAGCTACGGGCTCTTCTCGGCGTTCGGCATGTACGTGGGCCACTACCTCGCCTGGATCTGCGCCGGGATCATGGGGGCGGCGGCCGCGTTCGTGGCGCACAAGCCGCTCGCGCAGCTCGACTCGGGGGACGTGGCGAGCCAGGCGCTCGGCGTCTCGGGGGCCCTCGCGGTCGTCGTCGCGGGCTGGACCACGGCGAACCCCACGCTCTACCGCGCGGGTCTCGCGCTCCAGGTCGTCACCCCGAACTGGCCGCGCTGGGTCGTGACCCTCATCGCCGGGGCGATCACGACGCTCATGGCCTGCTCGCCGTTCGTGTTCACGAAGCTCCTCGACTTCGTGGGCGTCTACGGCCTGCTGCTCATGCCGGTGGGGGCGATCGTCTTCGTCGAGCACTGGATCTTCCCGAGGATCGGCTTCACCCGGTTCTGGGCCAGCCGCAAGGGCCTCAAGATG
Organism: Vicinamibacteria bacterium; assembly: GCA_041489115.1. Taxonomy (GTDB): domain Bacteria; phylum Acidobacteriota; class Vicinamibacteria; order Fen-336; family Fen-336; genus DATBSL01. The sequence continues at coordinate 2,362 of JBGPQQ010000536.1, forward strand.
AGCTGGCCTGCCCTCGTGGCGTGGCTCGGCTCCGTGGCG
>JBGPQQ010000537.1:0-2384 GCA_041489115.1 Vicinamibacteria bacterium
AAGTTCCTGCGGCGCATCCCGGTAGACCCCATGACGGGCACGATGGAGTGGGGCCTCCGCTGCTACCAGGACGACCCCGACAGCACGTCCTGGTGCGGCGACAATGTCTGGGACGTCTACTCGAAGAGCACGGCGAAGGGGCTCGATGGGACGAACTACAACACCTGGTGAGGGACGCGGCGGGGCGGGCTTCACCCTGATCGAGCTGATCACGGTGGTAGCCCTCATCGGCATCCTGGCCGCGATCGCGCTGCCCAACTACCGGGTGGCGATCATCCAGTCGAAGGAGGCGGTCCTGAAGGAGAACCTCTTCCGGATGCGGGACCTCATCGACCAGTACTACGTGGACAAGGGCCAGTACCCGCCCTCGCTGGAGACGCTCGTCGAGGAGGGCTACCTGCGGAAGCTCCCCGAGGACCCGTTCACCCGGGCCGCCGACTGGACGCTCGTCTACGCCGAGCCCGACGCGGACCGGCCGGCGGAGCCGCCCGGGGTCTACGACGCCAAGAGCGCCTCCGAGCTCCCCTCGCTCGCGGGCACGCCGTACAACGAGTGGTGAAGGCGGTGGGGTGCAGCATGACGAGACTCCGGAGCCTGCGGCTCGTGGCCGCGGTGGCGCTCCTCGCCCTGGCGGGCGCGGGCTGCGCCGCGCGCTGGGCCTACCGCCAGGGCCAGGACGCCGGCGAGAAGGGGGACTGGGACCTCGCGGTGGCGCGCTACACGCGCGCCCTCGAGAAGGACCGGAGGAACATCGGCTACAAGATCGCCCTCGAGAACGCCCGCATCCAGGCGAGCCGCTTCCACTACGACCAGGCGAAGAAGCATGTGTCCGCGAACGACTTTGCCAAAGCCGCGGAGGAGCTGGAGATCGCGTCGAAGTACGACCCCGCCAACCGCTCGGCCTCCGACGACCTGGAGATCGTGCGCAAGCGCCTCCGCAAGCGGGAAGAGGAGCAGCGCGAACGGGCGGAGTTCGACCAGATGAAGGCCCGCGCCCACGCCGCGGCTCGCGTGCCGATGCCGGTCCTCTCGCCCCGCAGCCCCGTGCCCATCACGCTGACCTTCCGGGACGGCAGCCTCCAGAAGATATTCGAGAGTCTCGCGCGCATCGTCGGGGTGAACATCCTGTTCGACGAGGGGTTTCGGGACAAGAAGACCGACGTCGTCCTCACCGGGGTGACGTTCCAGGAGGCGCTCGACCGGCTGACGTTCGTGAACCGGCTCTTCTACAAGGTCGTCGACCAGAACACCATCATCCTCGTGCCGGAGTCGCGGCAGAAGCGGGTGGCCTACGACGAGCTGCTCCTCCGCACGTTCTACCTGCAGAACGCCGAGATCAACGACACCGTCAACGTGGTGAAGACGCTGGCCAAGGTCACCACCGTGGCGGGGAACCCGAGCCTGGGCGCGATCACTGTGCTCGGCACGGTGGACCAGATCGCGATGGCGGAGCGCATCATCGACGCGAACGACAAGGCGCGGGGCGAGGTGCTGGTCGAGGTGCAGATCCTCGAGGTCAATCGGGTGGCCGCCAAGCGGTGGGGCCTCGACATCGGCAACTACCAGGTCGGGGCGACGCTCTCGCCCACCGGCACGAAGGACGAGGTCGCGGGCGGGCTCCTGAACATCCGTGCGCACCTCCTGTCCTCGTTCAACCAGGCCGACTGGATCGTGAGCCTTCCCGCCACCGTGTTCGCCCGCTTCATCCAGAGCGAGTCCACGGTCCGGCTCCTCGCCGCGCCGCGCCTTCGGGCGGCCGAGGGGAAGAAGGCCGAGCTGAAGATCGGCACGGAGGTGCCGATCCCGGTGACGAGCTACTCCGTCGGCCTGAGCGGGGGCACGACGCAGGGGTACCTTCCCGCCACCAGCTTCCAGTACAAGAACGTGGGCGTGAACCTGAGCTTCACCCCGCGGGTGTCGGCGAGCGGTGACATCACGCTCGAGATGGCGGCGGAGTTCAGCCTCCTCGGCGACGACCGCAACGTGGGCAGCGAGGGTAACCCGATCAACGTGCCCACCTTCTTCACCCGGAACGTGACCGGGGTGCTGCGCCTGCGCGACGGGGAGACGGGTCTCATCGGCGGCCTCCTGCAGGGCCGCGACGCCACCTCGTTCGCGGGCTCGCTGGGCATGAACAGCATCCCGATCCTCGGCAAGCTGTTCGGGGACCGCCGGAGGAACAAGGACGAGTCGGAGGTCCTCATCTCGATCACGCCGCGGATCGTGCGGGCTCCGAAGGTAACCGAGGAGGATCTCGTCGCGCTGCGGGTCGGCACGCAGGAGGTGCCGAAGGTCGAGGGCGCGCGGCCGGGGCTCTTCGGGCCGGAGCCCGAGGTCCCGGCCGGCAGCGCGGCACCGGGCGCGCCCGCGCCCCCGACGCCGGG
>JBGPQQ010000538.1:0-2371 GCA_041489115.1 Vicinamibacteria bacterium
AGGCCGGCCTCGGGGTGAAGCCTAAGCCTTCGAGCGGCCACGTCGGAGCGTCGTCTGGAGGCGGCGACGGACCTGCGTCCAGGGAACGAGCTTGACTCGGCCGGAGTCGACGTCGTGGATTCGTCGCTCCACCTCGGCTGCCCAGGCGCTCTCGACCCCTGGATGATCGTCCTGATCGAGGCTCCTGAGCAGCGTCCCGGCGATGTCCGCCCGAGCCTTGGGCGGGAGGTTGAGGGCCTCCCGTAGCACCTTCTGTGCCTTGAGCGTCATGTCGGTGATGTTAGCAGATCGACCGCCCGGCGACTTCGCAACCACCGAGGCCGTGGCCGTCTACATCGAGATGGCCTGGTCAGCGGCCGGGCGTCTGCGCCGCGTCGAGCTGCCGCAGGGTCGCGCGCGTGCGCTCGACGTCGCTCGCGCGTCCGGCTCGCGCGTAGGCCTGGGCGAGCGCGACGTAGACGTCCCGCACGTCAGGTCCGAGGCGGCTCGCGTGCTCCAGCTCCGTGACGGCCTCGTCCACGCTCCCCGTCGCGAGCAGCGCCCGCCCGAGGGCGAAGTGGCTCCAGGGCGACTCGGGCAGGAGCCGAGCCGCGTTGCGGGCCGGGACGAGGGCGTCTTTCGCCTCGCCGCGCTCGAGGATGGCGAAGGCGGTTTCGAGGTGAGCCTCCCCGTGGTCCGGAAAGAGCTCGATCTCCCGGCGGAGCACCAACAGTGCCTCGGGCGAGCCCTCGCGGGCCAGGACGAGCCCGTAGGCGAAGTGGGTACCGCGGACAGTCGGGTAGCGGGCGGCCAGCTCCTGGAAGCCCTTGCGGGCTTCCTCCGGGCGCCCGGCGAAGGCGGCGCACGCGGCGCGGCCGGCGGCCGTCACGACCTCCCGGTCGGCGTCAGGGATCTCGGAGGGGAGGCGAGGCCGGCGAAGCGCCATGAGACCGCATGCGGCGACGAGCTCGGGGTCCTCGGGCTCGATCCGGACGAGGACCGCGAGGTGCTTCGACGGGGTCGTGAAGTCTCCCCGCCGGATGAGGAGCAGGGTGAGGGCGTGGAGGCCCCGTTGCCCGATCTCCGGGGCCGCGGCGGCCCCGAGCGAGATGCCGCGCGAGAGGTCGGCGAAGGGCCGCCTCGTAGCTGCCGAGGCGGTACTCGGACAAGCCGAGGAGCACCCAGCCGGGACCCGCCCGGGGCTTCAGCTGCACCACGCGGCGGAACGCGTCGCGCGCGGCTTCGAAGCAGGCCGCGTCGGAGAGCACCTGGCCGAGCCTCCACCAGCCGTCGTGCCAGAGCGGGTTCAGCTCGACCCCCGCCCGGTAGAACCGGGCCGCCTCCTCCGAGCGGCCCGCCTCCCAGGCCTCGTCTGCCCGCTGCGAGAGCTCCTCGAAGGGCACACCCGGCATCCGAGGCGAGTCGCCCAGGCCGGGCAGGGTGCACTGCGCCCTCGCGGGCGCGGCCGGGGCGAGGCCGGCCAGCAGCGCGAGAAGCGAAAAGAGACGCCTCACGAGGCCATTGTAGTGGACGGCGGGTGAGTCATCCGATCCAGGCCGGCCGGTGGCGTGGCCCCTATAATCGATGCGGGCGCCGCCCGGCCCCACGCCCCCTGGAGGTCACGATGATACGACGCGTCCCGGTCCTCGCCGTGCTGCTGGCCACTCTCCTCGCCGCCGGTGCGTCCGCGCAGGAGGGTTACGTGCCCACCCCGGAGAACCTGAAGGCCCGGGCCTGGTTCCAGGAGGCGCGCTTCGGGCTCTTCATCCACTGGGGCGTCTACGCCGTCCCCGGCGAGGGCGAGTGGGTGATGCACCAGAAGCGCATCACCGTGCCCGAATACGAGCGCGACATGCCGCCCGCCTTCAACCCGGTGAAGTACGATCCCGCGGCCTGGGTGGCGATGGCGAAGGCGGCGGGTATGAAGTACATCACGATCACCTCGAAGCACCACGACGGCTTCGCGATGTACGACTCGAAGGTGAGCAGCTACGACGTGGTCGAGAGGACGCCGTACGGGAAGGACGTCCTGAAGATGCTGGCCGAAGCGTGCCGGAAGGAGGGAATCAAGCTCTTCTTCTACCACTCCCAGCTCGACTGGCATCACCCCGATTACTTCCCGCGCGGGCGCACCGGGCGCTTCGCCGGCCGCGACGAGAAGGGCGAGTGGAACCGCTACCTCGACACCATGGACGCGCAGCTCGGCGAGCTGCTCACGGGCTACGGAGAGATCGTGGGGATCTGGTTCGACGGCTGGTGGGACAAGCCCGAGGCCGAGTGGCGCCTCGGGAAGACGTACAAGCTCATCCACGACCTGCAGCCGGCGGCGCTGGTCGGGGCCAACCACCACCGGAAGCCCTTCCCCGGCGAGGACTTCCAGATGTTCGAGAAA
>JBGPQQ010000539.1:0-2367 GCA_041489115.1 Vicinamibacteria bacterium
CAGGACGCCGATGCCGTCGCCGCAGTTCGTGCGCAGGCCCAGGATGACGTTGTGCGTGATGTCCCAGCCCTTGCCCCACTGACCTACGGCCCAATTGGTGACGCCCTGCAGAGCGCCCCACATCGTGTTGCCTCTGACGGAAACATCGTCCGCCCCGCGGCTGAAGACGGGGTACCCGACGTCCCGGAAGGACAGGCCGGCGATGGTGGCGCCGCTGCCGGCCCCTTCACCGGGGAAGAGGAATCCCGCGTTGCCGAGCGCGTTGACGACGGGCCCTCCCACGATGGTCACGGGGCCCTGCGCGCGGATCGTCACCGCCTTCGTGACCGTGGCGCCCGTCCGCCGGCCCGGCCAGACGTCGATGGTGTCCCCGTCCTTCACGGCGGGACTGTCGATAGCCGCCTGGATCGTGGGGAAGTGCCTCGGCACCCGCCACACCGCCGCGTCCGCGTGCCCGGCGAGGAGCAGCGCGCTCGCGAGGACCGATGCCACAACGAGAAACCGGCCAAACCTCATGTCACACCTCCTGCCACTGGTATGCCTGGCGACAATGATGCGCCGGCGGACCGGGCAACTCAAAGGGTTTCCGGGGCGGGGTCCGTCGATCAGGGCCGGGTCGTGGGGGTCTCGTCCAGCTCGGCCCGGTTGCGCCGTCGCCTCTCTTTCGAGGCTTGGCCTCGCAGGCGCACCAAATCCGCGTCGAGGACGCTGAGGTCGGGCGGGCCGGGGGGGGCGGAGGCGGGCTCCACGTCGAGCACGGCGAGCGAGGCCGGCGGAGCTGGCGGCACGTCGGGCTCGGGGGCCGGCCACCCTGCCTCCTCGAAGCTCGGCACGGCCCGGTCGTGGTGCGGTCGTGAGCCCGCCCGCATCCAGAAGCGGTGGCGGCAGTCGGAGCACAGGTATCGCGCCAGTCCGAAGAGGTCTCCCATGGTGCCGAGGGGACCGGGGTCGGGGGAGACGTCCTTGGCTCCGCAGCGCGTGCACGCGCGCGTCTCTCCGCTGAGCACTCTCCAGAAGACCCTCACGTCGCGCACGGTTCTTTCGACCCCTGTCCGCCGCTTCTCCCCGGGGAGACGGCCCCTAGATTCTTAGCGATCGGGAGCCGTTCGGCAAGGTCTCATTCGCGATCCCAGGCGAGCGTCACGATGGAGTGGGCGGGGCTTCTCGTCTTCGCCGCCCGGCCGTCCACCCACAGGGCGAAGTCCTTGTCGGAATCGGTCTTGTTCATGACGACCGCCACGAGCCGTCCGTCGGGGTGGAGGAAGGCCGTCGCCAGGAGATCGTCGTCGTTCGTGGTGGCGGCCACGCGCCGCGCCCCCGGCCGCACGAACTTCGAGACGTGGCCGATGTAGTAGAAAGCACTCGTGAAGGTGAGCGCCCCGGTGCGGGTGTCGCCGTGCACCGGCGCGAAGCAGAAGTTGCCGACGTGGTCGGGGCCCCACGGCCCAGTTTTGCAGGTCGCGCAGGATCGAGGTGGCGTAGACCTCGCCCCACTTCCAGTCGTTCACCGTCGCGGGGTCGTAGCTCGCCGGGGTGCCCTCGGTGAAGAGGAGGTGCTTGTCGGGCCACGCGTCGTGGACGAGGCGGAGGTTGTCGAAGTGGTCGCCGACGTACCAGTGGAAGCCGGCGCCCCAGACGTAGCGTGAGGCCGCCGGGTCGTCGTACACGGCCTTCGCCCGCTGGTAGAGGATGCCGCGGTTGTGGTCCCAGATCATGAGCTTGAGCCTCTGGAGGCCCGCGCGCTCGAGAGCGGGGCCGAGGTGGTCGCGCACGAAGTCGCGCTCCTCCTCGCCGGTGAAGAGGCAGCTCTCCCAGGTCTGGGTGGCCATGGGTTCGTTCTGCACGGTGAGCCCCCAGATCGGCACGCCCTCTTTCTCGTACTCCTGGACGAAGCGGGCGTAGTAGCGCGCCCAGGCGTCGCGGTACTCGGGCTTGAGCTTGCCGCCCTGGAGCATGTTGCCGTTCGTCTTCATCCACGCGGGAGGGCTCCAGGGGGAGGCGAAGATCTTGACGGGCCCGCCCGCCGTCGCGAGAGCGGCCTTGATGAAGGGCAGGCGGAAGCGGCGGTCGGGGGCGACGCTGAACGTCCTGAGCTCGACGTCGCCGGGCCCGGCGTAGGCGTAGCTCGCGCTCGAGAAGTCGCAGCTGTTGATGTGGGTGCGCGCGAGGCTGTAGCCGATGCCCTTCGCGGGGTCGAAGTACGCCTCGAGGACCTCGCGCTGTCTCTCCTTCGGCAGCTTCGCGAAGGTCTCGGCCGCGGCGTCGGTGAGGGCGCCGCCGATGCCCTCGATCGTCTGGAACGCCTTCTTCGGGTCCACCATGACGGTGGGAAAGGCCTCGTCGGGCTGGGGCATCGGCTCGAAGGCC
>JBGPQQ010000540.1:0-2359 GCA_041489115.1 Vicinamibacteria bacterium
AGCGTCGCCCGCGCGCCGGACGCACGGTGGGCGGCCAGGAGGCGGCGCGGGTCGAAGTCGAAGAGCACGTCGCCGTTCACGAGGAGCAGGGGCTCGTCGCCGAAGACCTCGCGCACCGCCCGGGGCCCGCCGCCCGTGCCCAGGATCCTCTCTTCCCGCGAGTAGCGGATCCGCAGGCCGAACCGACGTCCGCTCCCCAGCTCCGCGGTGACGGTGTCCGGGAGATGGTGCAGGTTGACCACGACGTCCCTCACCCCGGCCCGCGCCAGGCGGGCCATCGTTCCGTGCAGCAGCGGCCGGTTGAGCACCGGCAGCACGGGCTTCGCCCGCAGCAGGGTCAGCGGGCGCATCCGCAGGCCGAGGCCCGCGGCGAGGACCATCGCCTTCATTCCGGGAAGACCATGTCCCCCTGGCCGCCGCCGGCGAAGAAGAGCCCGACGTAGGACTCGGTGACGTAGTCGGAAGGCGAGAAGCCGAGCTCCGCCGCCACCGCGTGGATGCCCTCGGGGTCGCCCTCGATCTCGAGAAAGGCGCCGATCGGCGTCTCGTCCACCTCGATCGCCTGCCCGCGGTGGGTCCAGGTCTCGCGGTACTTCTGGTAGCGGAATAGGGGCCGGTAGCCGAGGTTCCGGAGGATCGCGCGGACCTGCTCCGGCGCGTCGACCGAGGTCTCGCGCTCCTCGCGCGACTTCACCCCGCCCTCGATCTCGCGCGGGCCCTTGAAGGTCAGGAGGGCCCCGTGGGGCGTGCGCCGCAGGCGCAGCACCGTTCCGCTCGCGCGGAGCGTGCCGGCCTCGTCGTCGAAGAGCGCGTTCTCCTCGAAGTGGCGCTCGCGGACGACCTGCGCGCCGAGGCGCCGCAGCCGCTCGCGGGCCGCCTCCGCGGAGGCGACGCGGAGCTTGATCTCGGTCTCCCTCGGCTCGCCCATCTCCCCGCCCTCAGGCGGTCGGTTCGATCACCCGCACCTTCATGTCGATGCGGTCGTTCGGGTTGTCGCGGCCGTCCCGCGGCGCCTTCACGATCTGGTCCGCGACCTCCATCCCCCGCACGACGCGGCCGAAGGCGCTGTATTGCCGGTCGAGGAACGCCGAGTCGGAGACGCAGACGAAGAACTGCGACCCGGCGCTGTTCGGGTCCTGGGCCCGCGCCATCGAGACGACACCGCGCTTGTGGGACGTGTCGTTGAACTCGGCCTTGATCGTGTAGCCCGGCCCGCCCGTGCCGTGGCTCGCCTTCGACCCCTTCGCGTCCTTCGTGTTCGGGCAGCCGCCCTGGATCATGAAGCCGGGGATGACGCGGTGGAACGTGGTCCCGTCGTAGAAGCCCTTCCGCGCGAGGTCGAGGAAGTTCTTCACGTGCCCCGGCGCCTTGTCGGGCAGGAGCTCGATCTCGATCTCGCCGAGCTTCGTCTCGATCACGGCGCGGGCCGTGTCGGCCATGAGGACCTCCGTGAACGGCCTCGGACTCTATCCGAGCGAGGCAGTGAATGCGAGCCTAGCGCTTCCCCTCGGCCACCGACTCGAGCAGCCGGTCGGTCTCGTCCTCGAACCGGCTGTCGCCCGTGCGCAGCAGCATCCTCCGCGCGGCGTCGCGCTGGCCGGCGCGCGCCAGGCACAGCGCGCGGTCGAGCCGCGCCTCCGGCGGCAGCAGCCACCCGTCGCCCTTCGCCTCGAGCGCGTCGACGGCGGCGAGCGCTTCGGCGGCGCGGCCGGCCCGGTACGCCTCGACCGCGGCCGTGAACTCGGGCGGGAAGGGCTCGTCCTCGCCGGGGACCAGGCCCTCGGGCAGGAGGCCGGGCGGCGGCGGCAACGGACCGCGGTCGACCGGGCGGCGGTTCCAGGAGGCGCGCGGCACCGTCTCCGTCACGTCCACGCGCTGCAGGGCCGCGAGGGCGGCGCCCAGCTCGGCGCCGAAGGGCGCTTGGACCACGGCCTGCGTCCACCCGCCACGGGCGACGAGCAGCAGCGAGCGCGGCTTCAACTGGAGCCGGGCTTCGAGCTCCCTCCCGAGCAGCAGGGGCCACGGCCGCTTGTAGAGCGCGAGCACCTGCCGCAGCGCCTGGTCCTGGTCCTCCCCCGGCGGCACCGCGAGCACGCGCACGTCCTTCGGCACCTGGCGGGCGAGGCCCTCCAGGTCGGCCGAGCAGCTTCGGCAACTCCCCTCGGACGCGTAGAGCACCGTGATCGGGGCCTCGTCCAGCCGGACCACGGGGTTCGTCGACAGCCGCGCCCCGGGCGGCAGCTCGAGCGGGCCCTCGCGGAGCTGGACCGCCTTGCCCAGCGCGGCCGCGAGGCGCCCGCGGTCGATCTCGGCCTGCGCGCTCGGCAGACCGGCCACGTCCGCCGCGCGCGCGATCACC
>JBGPQQ010000541.1:0-2356 GCA_041489115.1 Vicinamibacteria bacterium
ACGCCGGGTACTTCCACGCGCAGTTCCGGCGGGTGAACCCGCTGCCCGAGAAAGAGGCCTACACGATCCTCGACGGCGTGCGCGGGATGGGGCACTACGTCGGGACCTACCTCGCGTGGGGCGTCCACAGCAACGGGTGGTGGGGCGAGGGCGAGATCAAGTTCTACCTGGACGGGGACCGCGAGTTCCCGACCATCTGCGGGACCGGCACCGAGGACTACTTCGGCGGCTCCTACAACTTCGAGAACAAGTCGACGCAGCGCTATCAGGAGTTCACCACCCCGTACTCGGGCCTCGCCCAGGTGATCCGACCCGACGGCCTCTACTCCTCGCAGCAGCGGTTCTCTCTCTACCGCTGGCACGTCATGGACCCCGTGCGGTTCGAGTCGGACCTGCGCGTCACCATCCAGGCCCTCGGCTGGCGCTCCGACGGGCGCTACCAGCTGCTGCGGGACGACATCGCGTCGGTAGCGTACTGGTACCAGGCCGAGCCGCACGCCCCCTTCCCGGCGCTGCCGCCGCGGGACGTGCTGGAGCTGAAGTAGGCGGCTAGAAGAGCACCTTGAGCCGGGCCTGCAGCGCGCCGCGGACCGGCGACAGGCGGTACTCGCTCTCTTCGGGGCCGAGCAGCAACACCGCGTCGACGTTCAGCGTGACGTTTCCCCGCGGCGCCCAGCCGACGCCCGGGGTCAGCGCGAGGGCACCGTCGGAGAGGCCGACGACCGTGCGGACGGCGCCCGTCCAGACGGAGGTCGCCCCGCCGCGGGTCCACGACGCGTGGAGGTAGTGGCGGCGCAGGCCCAGGCCCCAGGCGTACGGGATCGACGCGCCGGCGGCGTAGGCCTGGAGCGCCTGCTGCTGCTGCTCGGGGGGCAGCGCCGGGTTCGTGGCTGCGGCCCAGGCCTGGTCGAGCACGGTGAGCCAACGCGTGGCGCCCGCGTCGGAGTAGCCCTCGCCGTTGTAGAAGTACTCGAGGGCGAAGGCGTTTTCCCCTCTCGTCTTCAGGGCGCCGGCCACGATACGGAAGAAGAGGGTGTCGTCGCGCGGGGGGAACATCTCCGCCCCTTCGTACACGGCCGCTTCCGCGTGCAGGGCGACCGAGCCGCCGAGGTCGCGCCCGACGTCGAGGCCGAAGAGGGTGCGCTGGTTCTTCCCGCCGGACACGACGACCGCCACGTCCGTGTCTCTCACCAGCAAGCGGACGCGAAGGGAGGCAGCGTCCCGGCGCTCCGTGTCGGTGGCGGCGACGGGCAGGCCGCGCGGCGTCGCGTCCGTGGTGGCACCCACGAGAACGACGCTCGCCCACGGGGCCGGCACCCAGTCGAGCCGCGCGGCGAGCGCCCCTTCCTGCTCGAGCGTGGTGTTGAGCGTGTTCTTGGGCGGCTCGAGACGGTTCGTCGGGTTCCAGGCGAAGCCCGACCCCCAGGCGATCCGCTGCTTGCCGAGCCGCACGCCGACCTTCTCGCCCCACCAGTACTGCGCGTAGCCCTGTCGGATCACCCAGTCGGTCTCGTCGCCCCGCATGCCCCACGTCCGCTCGACGTACCCGCGGAAGACGGCACGGAAAGATCCGTGCGTCTCCCTCCAGCCGAGGGCCAGGCGCCCAAGACCCGGGTAGTCGTCGAGGCCGAGGACGTTCTCGCGGTTGAGGGGTGTCGTCGCGCTCCGATAGCCGAAGCCCTCGACGCCCACCTCGAGCTGCCGGGACTGGGCCAGCGCCGAAACGCTGAGCGACAGGGCGAGAAGCGTCATCCCGAAACACGGCATCCGCGACGGGCGACGACGGGTTCGCAATCCTACTCGCCGCGCTCGAGCGCGCTCGGCGAGAAGAGCCGGTCGTCGAGCTTCGGGTCGTCCTGGATCGTGAGGAACTCGAGGAGGGTGCGCGAGCCCTCGTCCACGCGGCTCTCCATGGTCATGAGGGTCGGCCGGGCGCGCCCACCGATCCGCTTCACCTGCGAGAGGACGAGCGACTTCAGGTTCTTGCCGGAGAGCGTGTAGTAGTCGGCCTTCACCGGGTAGAAGGTCCCGTCGCTCCGCACCCAGTACACCACCCGGTCGTAGGCGATGGAGCGGTCCTTCGCCTTCAGCTCCAGCCGATAGCAGGCCTGGCCTTCTACCGTCTCCTCGCCGGCGAGCGTCGGGTCGTAGTCCTTGACGAGCGAGAGGCGGAAGATGTCGGCGTTCGAGAATTCCCCGCCGCCGAAGTTCTGCCTCGCCCCCACCCGGACCACCTTCTCAGCCGACGGCAGGAAGAGCCAAGTGTTGTCGCCGCTGCGGAGGTAGGCGGTGCCGCGCTCCTTCGGGGGTGCCGTGTAGCGAACGAGGCCCTGGTCGTCCCCCTTCTTGAAGCCCT
>JBGPQQ010000542.1:0-2336 GCA_041489115.1 Vicinamibacteria bacterium
AAGTGCTCGAGGTGCTCGAGAGCGTCCGCAAACATGAGCGCGCGGCCAACCGCATGCGGGCAAAGCTGGCCCGCTGCCGCAGGGGATCGCGCCTCCACAAGAAGTACCTCTCCATGCTCGCCCGCTACCGGATCCCCATCGCGTGGAAAGTGCGCGCCCTGGAACTCAGCCCCGCCCAGCACGATCGGCTCGTCTGGGTCATCAAGAATACCGTAGATGAGGTCGTGGCCCTCGAGCATGAAGTGCACAGGCAGACCAGAACCCTGGAGGCGCCACGCCGGCTGGAGGAAGCGAAGGCGATCAAAAAGCTGATCAAACAGCATGAGACGAGGATCCGGGTAGTCGAAGAGGATGCTTTCGCTACGATCCCCGAGCTGAAGCGGACTCTGGCCACCATCAAGGCCGGCGAACTCGAAGCCGACATCGCCAAAAAAGAGCTGGTGGAAGCGAACCTGCGGCTGGTGGTTTCGATAGCGAAGAAGTATACCAACCGCGGCCTGCAGTTCCTGGACCTGATCCAGGAAGGGAACATCGGACTGATGAAGGCGGTGGACAAGTTCGAGTACCGCCGCGGCTACAAATTCTCCACCTATGCCACCTGGTGGATCCGCCAGGCGATTACGCGCGCCATCGCCGATAAAGCGCGCACCATCCGCATCCCGGTGCACATGATCGAGACCATCAACAAGCTGATCCGCACCTCACGTAGCCTGGTGCAGGAATACGGCCGCGAGCCCACCAGCGAGGAGATCGCCAAGAAAATGGACTTTCCGGTGAGCAAGGTGCGGAAAATCCTGAAGATCGCGCAGGAGCCGATCAGTCTCGAGACTCCCATCGGGGAAGAGGAAGACAGCCATCTCGGCGACTTCATCGAAGACCGCGCCGTGGTCTCGCCCGCCGAGGCCGTCATCAACGTGGACCTGAAGGAACAGACCGCGCAATTGCTGCGCACCCTGACCCCGCGCGAGGAGAAGATCATGAAGATGCGCTTTGGTCTGGAGGACGGCTCGGAGCACACGCTGGAGGAGGTGGGCCAGAGCTTCCGGGTCACCCGCGAGCGCATCCGCGAGATCGAGGCGACGGCCCTCCGCGAACTCCGCCGCCCCAGCCGCAGCCGCAAGCCCAAGGCCTTCCCGGAGGGAATCCGGATCCGACCTCCGCCGCCTGAGCGTCGCGCGTCATCCCGAGCGGGTCCCTCGCCGGCGCGCCGACGGGTCGCGCCCGTAGGCCCGGGGGGGGCGAAGACCTGCCACATCGAGCCCTCGGCATGAGCAGCAGGCCCTCGGCCCGGCCGGGGATGACCCCTCACCCTCCGCGGCGGGCGGAGCCTTGGAGGAGCCTTGCCGCCATCAGCCTCGACGCGGGGACCTCGCCCAGGACGACCCCCAGCAGCGTGGCGCAGAGCGTCTGGGGGTCGACCTTCTTCGGGAGGTATCCCTCGGCGCCGCACCGGACGGCCTCGACGAGGGTGTGCTCCCCGTCGGACACCGTGAGTATCACGATCCTGACGTGCGGCATCTCCGCCTTGATCCGGCGCGTGGCCTCGAGCCCGTCCATGACCGGCATCGAGACGTCCATGAGGATCACGTCCGGCATCAGCTCGCGGGTCATCTCGAGAGCCTGCTGGCCGTCGACGGCGGCTCCGACCACCTCGATGTCGCTCTGGACCATGAGGAGGCTCGCCACCCCCTGCGGGAAGAGGGCGTGGTCGTCCGCGAGGAGGACGCGGATGGAGGTCATCTGCCGGAACCGGCCTCACACTACGCGCGTCGGGCGGGTGGGCGCATCCCCCTCTCGGGCCAGCGCGCGCGAGATGAAGGGCCATGCCGGCATGGCCCGTTCGGGGGGACGAGGCTAGGCTAGCGGGGATCCTCGGGCGGCCTCGCCACGAGGCCCTCGCGGAGGGCGTAGGTGGCGGCCTGGACCCGGTTCTCGAGGTGCAGCTTCTCGAGGATGTTCTTCAGGTGGTTCTTGACGGTGTTCTCGGCAATCGCCAGCGCCGCCGCGATCTCCTTGTTGCTCCTGCCTCGGGTCACCTGCTCGAGCACCTCCCTCTCGCGCACGGTCAGCTCGGGAGCGGCCGCCGGGGGGGCGGCTTGCTGGGACTGGCGAGCGAACTCCTCGAGGAGCCGTGCCGCCATCACCCGCGACACGGGCGCCTCGCCCCGGACGACGCCGCGCAGGGTGCCGAAGAGCGCCTGCGGCTCGATACTCTTCAGGAGGTATCCCTGCGCGCCGCTCTTGACGGCCTCGAAGAGGCTGCGGTCCCCGTCGGAGACCGTGAGGATGACGATCCTCACGTAGGGGATCTCCGCCTTGATCCGGCGCGTGGCCTC
>JBGPQQ010000543.1:0-2327 GCA_041489115.1 Vicinamibacteria bacterium
AGCTCCTCGGCGCCGCGCTGGTCGAGGCCGATCGCGATACCGAGGCCCTCCCGCACCTCGAGAAGGCGGTGGCCGCGGGTGTCGACGACCCCGGCGTACTCCTCAGCCTGGGGATCGCCTACACGCGTCTTGGGCGCCCGGAGGCGGAGCAGATTGAGCGGCGGATGGCCGAGACGCCTGCCGCTCGTCCCCTCTACCACCTCCTGCGCGGCCTCGCTCTCCAGGACGTGCAGAAGCACGGCGAGGCGCTGAAGGAGCTCGAGGCGGCGGCAGCCGCGGGTCTCGATACCCCGCGTCTCCATCTCGCGATGGGGCTCAGCCTGCTGACCTTGGGCGTCAACGAGGCTGCCATTGCGAGCCTGGAGAAGGCCGTGGCAGCAGCGCCCTCGGACTATCAGGGCTTCTACTACTTGGCCTACACGTACGAGCGGGAAGGCGACCTCGCGCGGTGCCGCGAGCACGCGGAGCGGGCACGCACGCTGGAGCCGAGCTCGCCAGAGGTCAACGGATTGCTGGGAAAGGTCCTGCTCGACCAGGGCCACGTCGCCGACGCGATAGGCCCGCTGGAGCAAGCCATCAAGGGAAGCCCGAAGGACACCGAGAAGCGATACCTCCTCGCCCGTGCCTACCGTCAGGTCGGACGCCGCGCCGATGCAGCGCGCGAGTTCGCCGAGGTCCAGCGTCTGAAGGACGCCAGCTTCAAGGACGAGATCCTCGTCCCCGGCGCGCGCCCCGCCCCTCCAGAGAACTGACGGGCCTCCCGGCGGGAACCCTCTTGTCGCGGCGCCGCTCGCTCAGGGCGCGGCGGGCGCGCCCTTGCCTTGCTCGAGCGTCACCTGCCGGTCGACGCCGTCCGCGGCGAAGCTCTCGCGCGCGCCGCCGGGCCATCGGACCTCGATGTGATCGACGCGCATCGCCGCGCCGAGCCCGAAGTGCAGGCGCGGGTCCGACTGAGAGCAGAAGCCGCTTCCAGCCACGAGGTCCTGCCGTCCCCGCACGCCACCGGCGGTAACGAAGACGGTGGCCCCCGTGGCGTCGCGCGGTCCCCTGGGGCCACCGACGAGCTTCACGCGGAGCCAGTGGTTTCGCGTCTCGGTCACGTTGCGGAGGACGAGGGGCCGTCCGTCGCAACTGTTCATCACGACATCGACTCGGCCGTCGTTGTCGAGGTCGCCGACCGCCGTTCCCCGGGCCGAGCGGAGGGCGGCGAGTCCGCTCCCCGTGGCAGCCGGCACCGGCTCGAACCGTCTTCCGTCTACGTTCCGGAAGAGCAGGGGCCGTTGAGCCCAGGTCGTGCCCCAGTCGAACCGGTCGACGACAGGGGAGATGTGACCGTTCGCCACGAAGATGTCCTTGAGGCCGTCGTTGTCGTAATCCATGAAGGCGGCCGCCCATCCGAGGAAGGGCATGGTGATCGTCGCGTGACCCGCGGGCCGCGAGACATCCTCGAAAATGTCTCCTCCCTCGTTGTGAAGGAGGATGTTGAAATCGTCCGAGAAGTTCGTCCGGTAGACGTCGACGCGGCCATCGTTGTCGTAGTCGCCGACTGCCATCCCCATGCCGGCCTGTTCCCGCCCGTCGGCTGTGAAAGCGAAGCCGGAGACGACGCTCTCGTCTTCGAACGTTCCGTCGGCTCTGTTGCGGTAGAAGAAGCTCCCGGTCGAGTCGTTGGCCACCAGCAGATCCACGCGCCCGTCGTCGTCCACGTCCACGAAGGTGGAGGTGAAGCCGTAGTAGCCCTGAGGGTCCGCCACACCGGCCGTTTCGCTCACGTCCCGGAAGGACGAGCCCTCGTTCCGGAAGAGGTAGTCCCTGGCCCCCAGGAGCCCCCGGGGGCCGCACTGGAACGGCTCCCCGCGGAAGAAACAGTACCGGCCGCCGGTCCGGAGCACAGTCGGTATCGGCGGGTCGAAGATGTCGAAGTCGACGTAGCCGGCCGCGAACAGGTCGAGCCGCCCGTCGCCGTCGTAGTCGCCCCAGGTCGCTCCCTCCTGCCAGCCCAGAAGGGCGACGCCCATCGCTTCGGCCACGTCCGTGAACATCCCGTCTCCGTTGTTGCGGTAGAGGCGGTTCTTCTCCCAGTTGGTCACGTACAGGTCGGTGTCGCCGTCGTTGTCGTAGTCGGCCCCGGCGACGCCGAACGCCCACCGCTCGTTGGCGAGCCCCGCTTTCTCCGTCACGTCCGTGAAGGTAAAGTCGCCGTTGTTCCGGAACAGGGCCGATGGCGCCCCCTTGGCCTTCTTGCGCAGGTTCTCGACGTTGGAGCCGTTCAGAAGGTAGACGTCCAGAAGGCCGTCGCCGTCGTAGTCGATGAGCGCAACGCCGCC
>JBGPQQ010000544.1:0-2308 GCA_041489115.1 Vicinamibacteria bacterium
AGCCGCCCGGGAATGAAACCCGTGGCCATGCGGTCCATGACCGCGGTAAAGAGGTCGATGGCCGCCTGGTCCCGGCCGCTGGAAAACCACCCGAAATTGAACATGGTGCACCTTCGGTAAAAAATTGATTTGAGGGGAGACCCGGGGTAGGGGCTTTTGCCCCTAGAGTCACGATTCATAAATTATATTCTATAAATCGAGCCCAAATTGAATGCCCGGTGGTTTAAGTCCCCCTTTTTTAAAGGGGGATTTAGGGGGATTATTAGACGCTTATCCAATCCCCCCTGCCCCCCTTTAGAAAAGGGGGGTAAAAAACTGGTATGAAGGGTCTTAGTAATCTTGCCGCGCTCCGCGATTCCCCTCTCCTTATATCTGTTGCAGCGCCTGGACCTGCCGCTCCTGCGTCTCGTCGGACGGGTCCATGGGCGCGATCAGCCTGTCGCCCCGGACCATGGGAAACCAGGAGGGGATCCCCCGCAGCTCCAGGCGGCGGACCTCGCGAAGGTCGGGCAGCGACCACAGCCGCAGGCTCCGGCCCGGCCCTCCCGTGATGAGAAGCTCGCCGCGAGGACCGAACGCGAGCGCGGCCACGTTCTCCGCCGGCGGCAAGGCCCGGGCGGGTCCGCCCTCCCGCGGGAAGAGCAGGATCCGCTGATTGCTGTTGGTCTGCGCCGCGAGCCACCGACCGTCCGGGCTGAGGTCGATCCGGACGATGGGGCTCGGGTCCTCCGGGAGCCCAAGGTCCCTCGCGATCCGGTCCACGGGCAGGATGCGGGCCACGGGCCCGTGCCACAGGGCCTCGAGAGCGAACGTGCGTGCCTCGTGCGTGTCGAAGAGATCGAGGCTCCCGCGCGCGTAGGCCAGCGCGGCCGTGGGATCGGCCTCGAGATAGGTCCGGCCCAGAGCCAGGAGCTTCCCGGCCTCGGCGCGCAGGGCCTGGGCCCTCGCCCGGCTCCAGAGGACACCCGTGACCGCGGCCACCGCCAGCGACGCCGCGACGATCCCGGCTGCGATCGCGCGCCGGCGCCGTCTCTGGCGTGCGGCCCGCTCGGCCATCGCCTTCGCGAAGTCCTCCTCGAGCGCGGTGAGCGCGCCGGGGTAGCGCCCGCGCCACAGCTCGTACTCCTGGTACGCGGTGCCCGTCCACAGCAGGTCGCTGGTCCGCCCCTTCTCCTCCCACAGGTGCGCCGCCTGCTTGAGTTGGTCACGAAGAACGGCTCCATCCTCTTCCTGTGCCTGCCAGCGCACCAGCCGCGGCCACGCCTTCAGCAGCGACTCGTGCACCACCTCGATGCGGTGACGGCTCGCTTCTCCCTCGCGCCCCTCTAGCTCGTAGCTCGTCATCAGCCGCGCGTCGACCAGCTCTCGCAGCACCTCCTCCGCCGCCTGGCGTTCCGGGAAGAGAGACAGCAGCTCCTCGCGCTCGGCCACCGATCGCGTCCCGTGCGACGTCACGAGGTTGCGGAAGATCTCGCGCACGATCGGCTCGCGCTCGCTGCCGACGCGATCCAGCGTCGCCTCCGCGTGCTGAGCGAGCGCCCCGGCCACGCCCCCGATCTCCTCGTACGCCGCCCGCGTCAGCAGCTTCTTCTCGCGGTCCCGCTTTTCCCACAGCCGCGACACCGCAAACGCCAGCAGCGGCAGCGCCCCGCGCGCGCCCTCCACCGACTCGACCATCTCGGCGACGAGCGCCTCGTCCTCGAAGCGGTAGCCGCGCTTCCTCGCCGGCTCGACCAGCGCGCGGCACAGCCCCTCGCGGCTCAGCGCGGGGATCGGAGAGAGCGACTCGAACACCCTCGCGAGCGGCTCGTGGTCCGCGCACTTCATCAGGAAGTCGTCCCGCAGCGACAGCAGCACGTGCACGTCCGCCTCGCGCGCGAGACGGCCGAGGAGCCCCGTGAAGCGCACCTGCACCTCGTCGGGGTTCAGCGTGAACAGCTCCTCGAACTGGTCCACGACCAGCAGCGCCTCGCCTTTGCCTCGGCGCCACCGGCTCACGAGGTCGAACGCCACCGCCGGGTCGTCCACCGACAGGATGCGCTCGAGCGCCTCGACGTCTCCGGCCAACTGGGACACGAGCGCCTGGCCCAGGCCACGGAAGGGAGCCGACCCCGGCGTCGACACGATCGCGCCCCAGCCCTCCGGCCGCGACGCCACCACCCCCGCGCGCACGAACGACGTCTTGCCCGCCCCCGAGGGTCCGATCACTCCCCACAGGTGACGCGACCGCAGCCTCTCCCAGAGTGCCTTCACTTCCTGCTCGCGCCCGAAGAAGAAGGCCGTGTCCTTCTCCGTGAAGCTCGCGAGC
>JBGPQQ010000545.1:0-2281 GCA_041489115.1 Vicinamibacteria bacterium
CTGCAATCGCGGCTCGCCGCCGCCGACCCGGAGCTGAGCATCGTGCTCATGACCGCCTACGCCTCGGTCGAGACCGCGGTCAAGGCCATGAAGAACGGGGCCTACGACTACATCGTCAAGCCCTTCGACCCCGACGACCTCTCGATCCTCGTCAAGCGCGCCGCCGAGCACCGCTCGCTGCGGGCCGAGAACCTGCGGCTCAAGAAGAGCCTCGATAGCGCGGCCACCCCTCCGCCTTTCCTCGGCGCCTCGCCCGCCATGCGGCACGTCGTCGAGCTCGTCGAGACGGTGGCCTCCTCGGACTCGACCGTCCTCATCACCGGCGAGTCGGGCACCGGCAAGGAGGTGGTGGCCCGCGCCATCCACGCGGCGTCGCCCCGTCGCTACAACCCGATGGTGGTCGTCAACTGCGGCGCCCTGCCCGAGGGCATCCTGGAGAGCGAGCTCTTCGGCCACGAGGCCGGTGCCTTCACCGGCGCCCGCGCCCGCCACAAGGGGAAGTTCGAGGCGGCCGAGGGGGGAACGGTTTTCCTCGACGAGATCGGCGAGGTGAGCCCGAAGGTGCAGGTGGAGCTCCTGCGCGTGCTCGAGGAGAAGGTGGTCACCCGCCTCGGCGGCACCACACCCGTCCCCGTGGATTTCCGGATCATCTCCGCGACCAATCGCGATCTCCAGGCGGCGCTGAAAGCGGGCTCCTTCCGCGAGGATCTCTACTGGCGGCTCAACGTCGTCCACATCGACATCCCGCCGCTGCGCGAGCGGCCCGAGGACGTCCCGGTGCTGGCCGAGCAGTTCCTCGCGAAGTTCGCGCAGTCGATGAGCCGCCGGCCGATGCGCTTCTCGCCCGAGGCGCTCGACGCCCTCGCCGCCTACCCCTGGCCGGGCAACGTCCGCGAGCTGCAGAACGCCATCGAGCGCGCGGTGGTGGTCGGCCGCAACGACGTCGTCCGAGCCGAGGACCTGCCCCTCCGCGTCACGCAGGCGCCGGCGTCGGGGCCGGGCCCGGGGTCGCTCGCCGAGGCCGAGCGCGCCCACGTCCAGGCCGTGCTCGACGCGAGCGGCTGGAACATCACGCGCGCCGCCCGCGTCCTCGACGTGGACCGGGTCACCCTCTACAACAAGATCAAGAAGTACGAGCTCAAGAAGCCGGAGACCGGGAGCTGAGGCCGCCCGTGGCGGGTGAGGCGGCCCGTCTCGCGGAAGCGGTCGACCTGCTGCCGGTCGGGGTCCTGCCTCCCGGCACGCTCGAGACGCTCGCCGCGCGCCTCAGCCGCCACGTGGAGCTGGCCTGCCACGTGCTGCCCGCGGCGGAGCTGCCGGTGCGGCGCATCCCCAACCGCGACCAGCTCGACGCAAACGCGCTGCTCGAGGCGCTCGAGGCCCGGGCCGCGGCGGACGACCGCCTGCTGGTCGGTGTCACGGCCGAGGACATCGCGATCCCCGTGTTCACGTTCGTCTTCGGCCTGGCGCGGCAGGGCGGCCGTGCCTGCGCCGTCTCCCTCGCGCGCACCGACCCGGCGTTCTACGGCCTGCCGCCGGACCCCGCGCTGCGGGACGAGCGCGCGGTGGCCGAGGTCCTCCACGAGATGGGCCACCTCGCCACCCTCGAGCACTGCCCGAACCGGGGCTGCCTCATGAGCTTCGCCGGCAACATCGAGCGCGTGGACACGCGCGGGTCGCGCTTCTGCGCGTCCTGTGCCGACCGTCTGCCCCACTGGCTGCGCGGCCCGACGCCGCTGCCGGAGTCGATCTGAAACTCACGAACACCGGTCATCCAGCATCTCGGGGACTGGCCGAATGCAGGCAACGGCTTCGTAGTCCAGCATTCCGGGGACTGGGCCGCGACGAATACCGGTCATCCAGCAATCCGGGGACTGGCCAGCCGTAACGGCTTCGCCTGGTGCCAGCTTTTCTTGAACTGGGGGGTGCTTCGCACCCCCCAGACCCCCCGGGGTGGCCTCCTGCCTATACTGAGGACGTGCGCGTTGTTGTGGCGATGTCCGGGGGCGTCGACTCCTCCGTGGCCGCCGCCCTGCTGAAGGGCGAGGGTCACGAGGTGATCGGCGTGTCGATGCAGCTCCACGACCGGACGGAGGGGGCCGGCCCCTCGTTCGGCCGCTGCTGCGCCCTCGACGACGTCCACGACGCGAAGGCGGTGGCGGCGCGGCTCGGCATCCCCCACTACGTGATGAGCCTCGAGCGGAGCTTCCATGACGGCGTCGTCTCCCCCTTCGTGCGCGACTACCTCGACGGCCGGACGCCGCTGCCCTGCGCGCGCTGC
>JBGPQQ010000546.1:0-2261 GCA_041489115.1 Vicinamibacteria bacterium
GCCGGCGCTCACGGTGGTCGTCATCTCAGTGGCGCCGATGTAGGCATCCACGTCGGGGCGGAGGGTCGCCTTGGCCACGGAGCCCCCGGCCCCGGCGAGCGGGGCCGCGTTCAAGGTCAAGTACCGCTCGGCCGCGAACGTGTACCTCGACGCGGGCCGCGCGCAGGGCCTCCGCGTGGGCGATCGGCTCGAGATCGTGGACGCCACGGTCGTCGCCGAGCTGGAGGTCGTCTACGTGGCCGACCAGTCGGCCTCGTGCAAGCTTCTCTCGGAGAAGCGCCCGGTGCACCCGGGCGATGCCGCCCGCCTGACCTCGCGCGGCCCGGCTCCGCCAGGTCCTCCTTCCGGGACGACGGTCGCCGCGGCGCCGGCCACCCCCTCGACGACGAGCCTCGCCGGGGCCGCGCCCGCCGCCGCCCCCGCCGCCCAGCCCCCCGGTCCCTGGGCCCGGGTGCGCGGCAGCGCCTCGTTCGGCTACTACCAGGCCTGGGACGAGACGGAGTCGAACTACGACTTCCAGGAGCGGACGGGGCGTCTGGACCTGGGGCTCTACGACATCGGCGGCCAACCGCTGAGCTTCACCCTGCGCGGGCGCAGCCGGCAGGACGTGCGGTCGCGCTCGCTCAGCGACCGGACGCCGAAGAGCGAGCGCACCGACCGGCTCTACGAGGTCGCGCTGCGGTACGAGCCGCCGTCGGACGAGTTCGGCGTCGAGGTGGGCCGCATCGGGATCTACCGTTTCGTCGGTATCGGCTACCTCGACGGGGTGCTCGGACGCTTCCGGCCACTGCGGGCGGTGCAGGTGGGCGGCTTCGCCGGGCGGATCGCCGACATCGAGACGCTGGGCTTCGGGGGCACCGGCAGCAAGTTCGGCGGCTTCGTGCGCCTGGCTCCCGGCGGGCGCTACGCGACGGGCGGCTACGACGCGACGCTCGCCTTCGTGCGTGAGAACGCGGAGGGGGAGGTCAGCCGGGAGTACCTGAGTCTCGAGAGCCGCTTCGGGAACGGCAGCCGCTGGTCGATCTTCGAGCGCGCGGAGCTCGACCTGAACACCGGCTGGCGCCAGGACGTCGCGGGCAAGAGCTACCAGCTCTCGAACGTCTCGCTGTCCGGGAACGTGCGGGTCGCCTCCTCGGCGTGGGCCTTCGTCTCCTACGACGGTCGCCGGAACTACCGCTACTACCTGAACCGCGTCGTCCCGGAGGAGGTGTTCGACGACCTGCTCCACCAGGGGCTGCGGGCGGGGGTGAACGTCAACCGGGCGGGCGGGTTTGGGGCCACGGCCGGCTTCGGCATGTCGCTCAAGGAGAAGGACCCGCGCAACCCCGAGCTCGAGATCGCGAACGCCTACTCGTTCAACGCGGGGGTCCGGCACTCCGACCTTTTCTCCTCCGGCTTCTCGGCGGGGATCGACGGCTCGGGGTTCTCGAACGGCTACACCGACGGGGGTCTGGTGATGGCGCGGGTCGGGCGGCGCTTCGACGGGGGACACATGCTCGATCTGTCGCTCGGCCGCTCGCTCTACCGGATGAAGCTGACCGAGCAGGACCGGACGACCCAGTGGCTGCGGCTCATGGGCCGGGCCGAGCTGGGCTACCGGGTCTACCTGCAGGGGGACTTCGAGTACGATAGCGGGGACGACCTGAAGGGGCCGCGGGGGTTCCTCGAGCTGGGGGTCCTCTTCTGAGTGTAAGCCCGTGAGCGGCGAGCTCCTGACGTGGGGCGTCTCTTTAGCCGTCGTGGCGGCGATCGTGCTGCCCTACGTCCTCGCCTTCCGCCGACGCCGGCACACGGACCGGGCCCGCAAGGCGGAGGCGGTCCAGCTGGGTTTCGACCGCCCCACGGCGCAGTACCCGTTCGTGGACCCGATGGCCTGCATCGGCTGCGGGAGCTGCGTCGAGGCGTGCCCGGAGGGCGACGTGCTCGGGGTCGTTGGCGGCGTGGCCACCGTCGTGAACGGCCTGCGCTGCGTCGGGCACGCCCGCTGCGAGGTCGCCTGCCCGGTCGGGGCAATCAAGGTCGGGCTCGGGGACGTGAAGTCGCGCCAGGACGTCCCGCTGATGGACGAGTGGCAGGAGACGAGCGTGCCGGGGATCTTCGCGGCCGGCGAGCTCACGGGCATGGCGCTGGTCAAGAACGCGGTGTCGCACGCGAGGAAGGTGGTCGATCGGATCGCCCAGCAGGCGTCGCGCGCGCGGGCGCAGGGGACGGGGGAGGCCTACGACATCGCGATCGTCGGCGCCGGCCCGGCCGGCCTCACC
>JBGPQQ010000547.1:0-2250 GCA_041489115.1 Vicinamibacteria bacterium
ATCACGTGGAGGCCGGTCTGTGTTTCCTCGCGGACCTGCCAGGGGTCGCCGGTGGGGAATCGGTGCCACCGCAGGAGGGGGTCGTCCTCGGGCCGGATGGCGACGCGCGCGTCGCCCTTGTCGGTGTCGACGCGCTCGAGCCGGTACTCGACGCGCCGCGTGCAGGTCCCGTCGGCGTGGACCTGGGTGAAGAGCTCCACGGAAAGCCGGCTCTCGATGCACGCCTGCAACCCCAGGAGCATTAGCACGGCCAAGCTCCTGGGGTATTTGGTCAGAGACGGGATGCGTCGGGCTCTCGTTGGGACCGGCATTCCATCAGAGCCTTCGAAGGCCAGGGGAACGGACAACGGAAAACGGACAAAGGAAAACGGACAAACGGACCAGATACCCCTCGCGCGCCGGCCGGGGGAACCGCGCGAGGGGTGGTCAGACCTCCATTATCTCCGTTTCCTTCTTCTTGAGGGCGGCGTTGATCTCCTCGATGTGCTGGTCGGTGAACTTCTGGACCTCGGCGAGGGCGTGCTTCTCGTCGTCCTCGCTGACGTCGTGGTCCTTGAGGAGCTTCTTGAGGTGCTCGTTCGCGTCGCGGCGGACGTTGCGGACCGCCACCCGGGCCTCTTCCGCGTGCTTGTGGGCGACCTTCACGAGGTTCTTGCGGCGCTCCTCCGTCAGCGAGGGTATGGGGATGCGGATGATCTTGCCGTCGTTCTGCGGGTTGAGGTCGAGGTCGGAGGTGCGGATGGCCTTCTCGATCGCGGGGAGGAGCGAGGGGTCCCAGGGCTGCAGGGTGATGAGGGTCGGGTCGGGGACGGCGAGGTTGCCGACCTGGCTGAGCGGCGTCGGCGTCCCGTAGTAGTCCACGCGGATGTTGTCGAGCATCGCGACCGACGCCCGGCCGGTCCGCATGGTCCCGAGCTCGCGGAGGAGAGTGTCGACGGCGCTCCGCATGCGGGTCTTCGCGTCGGCGACCATCGGCTTCAGTGGCATCGCTACTCCTTGACCAGGGTCCCGATCGTCTCGCCCTGCACGATCCGGCGCAGGTTCCCCTTGCGCTTGAGGTCGTAGACGATGATCGGGAGGTGGTTGTCCATGCACAGGGAGATGGCGGTGGTGTCCATGACCCGCAGCCCCTTCTGCAGAACCTCGAGGTAGGTCAGGCGATCGAACTTCTTCGCCTTCGGGTTCTTCAGGGGGTCGGCGTCGTAGATGCCGTCCACCTTCGTGGCCTTCAGGATGACCTCGGCCTTCACCTCCATCGCCCGCAGTGCCGCCGCGGTGTCGGTGGAGAAGTAGGGGTTCCCGATGCCGGCGGCGAAGATGGTCACCCGGCCCTTCTCCATGTGCCGCATCGCGCGGCGGCGGATGAAGGGCTCGCAGACCTCCTGCATCTCGATCGCGGAGAGGACCCGGGTGAAGACCCCGGCGCGCTCGAGGGCGTCCTGCAGGGCGAGGGCGTTGATGACCGTGGCCAGCATGCCCATGTGGTCGGCGGTGACCCGGTCCATCCCCTGCGCGTTGTCGGACACCCCGCGGAAGATGTTGCCGCCGCCCACGACCGCCGCGATCTCGAGGCCGAGGTCGTGGACGCCCCGGATCTCGGTGGCGAGGTAGTCGGAGAAGTTGCGGTCGATCCCGAAGGTCTTCTCGCCGAGGAGGGCTTCCCCGGAGAGCTTGAGCAGGACGCGCTTGTAGGTGAGGGCCTTCTTGGTGCCTGGCATCAGGTCCTTCCCCGCGGCTCGTCCCGGCCCCCCGGGGGAGGCCGGGCGAGCCAATGGTACTACTACTCGGCCTTCGTCCCCGACTCCTCGCCCAGGCGGAAGCGCGCGAAGCGGCGCACCGAGGCCTTGCCCTCGAGGTGCTTGCCGACGGTCAGCTTGGGCTCGCGGATGTAGGGCTGCTCGAGGAGGCAGAACGTGGCGTAGTACTCCTTCATCTTGCCCTCGGCGATCTTCTCGACCACGTTGGCGGGCTTGCCGGAGGCCGCCGCCTGCGCGCGGTAGATCTCCTTCTCCTTCTCCAGGATGTCGGCCGGCACCTCGTTGCGCGACACGTACAGCGCGGCGGCGGGGGAGGCGGCCGCCACGTGCATGGCCACGTCCTTCGCCAGGGCCTGGAGGGTGGCGCCGTCCGCGGACTGGGGGGCCAGCTCGACCAGGACCCCCACCTTGGCGGCCGGCGGGTGGATGTAGGCGGCCACCAGGCCGGGCGCGCCCGCGGCCCGCTCGAAGCGGGCGAAGCGGCGGACGACGA
>JBGPQQ010000548.1:0-2243 GCA_041489115.1 Vicinamibacteria bacterium
AGAGCGAGCAGCGCGTCTCGAAGAGGCTGCCGTGGATCTCGACGAGGCGGACGCTGCCCGCGCGCCGGTGGAGCCCGTCCACGTTCTGGGTGACGAGGAGGAAGCGGTCGCCCATGCGGGCCTCGGCCACGGCGAGAGCGGCGTGGCCGGAGTTCGGGCGCACCCCCTTCGCCTTCCGCCGCCTCTCGGAGTAGAAGCGCCAGACGAGCCGGGGGTCCTCCTCGAAGCCCTCGGGCGTCGCCACCTTCTCGACGGGGTGGTTCTCCCAGAGGCCGTTCGCGTCGCGGAAGGTCGGGACGCCGCTCTCCGCGGAGACGCCGGCGCCGGTGAGAACGAGGAGCCGGGTGTCGCCGTCGATCCTCAGCCGCACGCCGGAATGTTAGCCTTAGTTCGGCCCGGGAGGCACCTCGTGAGCCAGGACGCCCTGACGTACGCGATGAGGCCGATCGGCTTCGTGCACAGTCCCTACCGCGAGACATCCGAGATCCCCAAGGGACCGGGCGCCGAGCACCACGCCGAGGGGACGCTGGAGATCCGGCCGGAGCTCGAGGACGGCCTGCAGGACATCGAAGGGTTCTCGCACCTCTTCGTCGTGTGGGTGTTCGACCGGTCCGAGGGGTGCGAGCTCGTCTCGGCCGTTCCCCTCGACCCGGAGGCGCCCCACGGCGTCTTCGCCTCCCGCTCGCCCCGCCGGCCGAACCCGCTCGGGCTCTCGGTCGTGGAGCTCCTCGGCCGCGACGGCCCGCGCCTGCGCGTGCGGGGCGTGGACATGCTCGACGGCACGCCCATCCTCGACGTGAAGCCGTACCTCTCCGGCGTGCCGGCCGACAAGCTGCGCCGCGGGTGGGTCGCGGAGGCCGAGGCGCGGAGGAAGAGCCGGCCCTGATCGGGCGCCCGGCTACGCCGTGGTGCGGGCGGCGAGCGCGTCCCGGCCCGCCTCGTCCCAGTCGGTGTGGGGCGCGCGGTTCCTCACGAACCAGTCCCAGGCGATCTCGCGGTAGGTGTGGGGCTTCAGGCCGAGCTCCGCGTAGAGCGGCCGCAGGCGCAGGTGCAGGGTCCGGAGGTTGTAGAACGGCACGCTCGGGAAGTAGTGGTGCTCGGCGTGGTAGTTCGAGTAGACGAACAGGAAGTCCCAGAGGCGGCTCGGCGCCATGACCGACGACCACTTGAGAGGATGTGCGGGGTCGATGTCGTAGTGCTGGCCGAGGCGGTTGAGGGTGAAGGCGACGGGGAAGACGAGGAGGTAGGGGATCGCCCAGACGCGGAGGAGGACGCCCCAGCCCCCGAAGTGGACGAGGGCCGCCGCCACGCCGAGCTGGAGCGCCACGGTCGACAGCCGCTCGAGCGCGATCGTGCGGCGGAGCGCGGACGGGTACGAGCGCGCCTCGCTCGCCGCCGCCCGGAAGTAGATCGGGATGAGGGCGGGCGTGCAGTAGAGCAGCTTGTACCAGCGGGTGTTGCGCTTCGGCGAGAGCCAGTGGCGCTTGGGGTCGTCCTCCCATGAGCCGAGGTTGTCGTGGTGGTCGAGGTGCCAGCGCGTGAACTGGCTGGCCGAGATGCCGCTCGTCATCGCGTACAGCAGGCCGAGGGCGCGGTCCCAGCCGGGCCGCCGCCTGTCGAAGACGGAGCGATGGACCACCTCGTGGAGGAGCGTCGTCATATTGAAGAAGGTGAAGCCCTGGAGCATGGCGAACGGCACCCAGAGGAGCGGGTTCGTCAGTTGCCACAGCGCGTAGCTGCAAGCGCCGATGATCGCGAACTGCCGCGCGGCGTAGGCGAGGTGCCTCGGCCCGCTGCGGACGTGCAGCGCCTTGAGCTCCTCATGGGGGATGGCCTCCCCGAGCTGCTTCTTGAAGGCCTCGACCGCCTTCCAGTAGTGGTGCGACTTCACCAAACCATCATAGCAGCGGCCCACCACCGGTCGTGAGCTGCTGCCAGTGGCCGTCACGGGGGGTTTTGGGGGGGGGAAGCCCCCCCATCTCACAGAAAGCCAGACGAAGCCGTAGGCGTTGCGGCTGGCCAGTCCCCATGCTGCAGGACTACGAGGCCGTTGATGCCGGCCAGTCCCCGCCCTGCGGGACTACGAGGCCAGTCACCACCGGCGCAATGCGCCAGAGGGTGCGGGAAGCGGACCAGTCACGCCAACGGCTTCTCCCAGCTTCCTCTTTTCTGGGGGGGGGGGGGGCGGCGCCCCCCCCCCCCCCCCGCCCGCCCGCCGCCCCCGCGCGGGGCGGGGCGGGCGC
>JBGPQQ010000549.1:0-2238 GCA_041489115.1 Vicinamibacteria bacterium
ACCGCCGAGTCATCGCCGCCGGCGGCCCCGCGCTCCTGTTCACGAGGGTCCGGGGCGCCGACCTGCCGCTCGCCACGAACCTCTTCGGCACCGCCCGGCGGGCCGAGCTCGCGTTCGGGAAGCGGCCGGGCCGGCTCGTCCGGCGCCTCGTCCACCTAACCGAGACGCTGATGCCGCCGACGGCCGGCAAGCTCTGGGACGCGCGCGACGTCGCCAGGGAGGCGCTGCGCATCGGCCTCGCGAAGCGCGGGAGCGGGCCCGTCACCGAGGTGGTGACCGACGACGTGCGCCTCGACCGCCTGCCCGCCCTCACCTGCTGGCCCGAGGACGGCGGCCCGTTCGTCACGCTCCCCCTCGTCTACACCGAGCACCCCGACGCGCCCGGGCGCGGCAACCTCGGCATGTACCGCCTCCAGGTCCACGACGGGCGGACGACCGGCATGCACTGGCAGATCGGCAAGGGCGGCGGCTTCCACCACGCGGTCGCCGAGGCGCGCGGCGAGAGCCTGCCGGTCACCGTCTTCCTCGGCGGACCGCCCGCGCTCGTCCTCGCCGCGATCGCGCCGCTGCCGGAGAACGTGCCCGAGCTGATGCTGGCCTCGCTCCTCGCCGGCCGGCGCCTCGAGCGCTGCCCCGGCCCGGGCCCGCACCCGCTCGTGGCGAGCGCCGAGATCGCGCTCGTCGGCCACGTGCCGCCGAAGGTGCGGCACCCCGAGGGTCCCTTCGGCGACCACTACGGCCACTACTCGCTGCGCCACGACTACCCCGTCTTCCGCGTGGAGAGGCTCTGCCGGCGGCGCGACGCGATCTACCCGGCCACCGTCGTGGGCAAGCCGCGGCAGGAGGACTTCTTCATCGGCGACCTCCTGCAGGAGCTCCTCGCCCCGCTCTTCCCTCTCGTCATGCCGGGCGTGGTGGACCTCTGGTCGTACGGCGAGACCGGCTACCACTCGCTCGCCGCCGCGGTGGTGAAGGAGCGCTACAAGCGCGAGGCGATGGCCTCCGCCTTCCGCATCCTCGGCGAGGGGCAGCTCTCGCTCACGAAGTTCCTGCTCGTGACCGACCGGCCCGTGGACCTCCGGGACTTCCGGGCCACGCTCGAGCACCTCCTCGCGCGCACGAACCCCGAGACCAATCTCTACGTCTTCTCGAACCTGTCGATGGACACGCTCGACTACACGGGGCCGACGGTCAACGAGGGATCGAAGGGGGTGTGGCTCGGCCTCGGCGACCCGGTGCGCGAGCTGCCGCGGGAGTTCCGCCCCGTGGTTCCGCTCCCGTCCGCGGTCACGGACGTGCGCGTCTTCTGCGGCGGCTGTCTCGTGGTCGGCGGCCCGCCGGCGGCCGACGACCCGGGCGCCGCCGCCCGCCTGGCCGCGCACCCCGCCTTCCGGGGCTGGTCGCTCCTGGTCCTGACCGACGAGCCGGCCCGCGCCACGGCCAGCCCGATGAACTTCCTCTGGACGACGTTCACGCGCTTCGAGCCCGCCGCCGACGTCCACGCGGCGGCGACGCGCGTCGTCCGGCACCACGTCGTCCACGAGGCGCCGGTGCTGATCGACGCCCGCACGAAGCCCACCTTCCCGCGGGAGGTCTCGTGCGACCCCGACACCGCCGCCCTCGTCACCCGCCGCTGGAAGGAGTACTTCCCGTCGGGCCGCGTGGAGATGGGCGACTCGGATCTCGCCCACCTCGATCGAGGATGAGCCGGGCGCGGCCGGCCTGCGTTGCGCCCGCTGCGGGCGTCGGCTAGATTCGCTCCTTGGGGAGGTCAACGTGGGATCGAGCGCCGTGAAGCGGATCGTGGCGGCCCTGTGCCTGTGCCTCGCGGGGGCGGCCGTCTCCGGCGTGCTCCTCGGGCAGCACCACGGAGAGACGTGGGCGGTGTCGACGGTGAACCAGGCCTGCGGCGACGGCCAGACGAGCGGCTGCGAGGACGTGGCGCGCAGCTCCTGGTCCTCCTTCGCCGGCCTGCCCGTGGCCGCCTACGGCCTCGCCTTCTACCTCTCGCTCTCCCTGCTGCTGGCCCTGGCCCTCCTCGCCCCCGCCGACCTGCGCGACCCGATGGCGGGGGTCGTGGTGGCCGCGCTGGCCCTCGGCTTGCTCGTGGATCTCCTGCTGCTCGGCTTGCAGGCCTTCGCGATCCACGCGTACTGCAAGCTCTGCATCCTGACCTACCTGCTGAGCGCCGCCGCGCTCTTCGCCCTCTTCCCGGCCCGCCTGGCCGCGCGCGGCGCG
>JBGPQQ010000550.1:0-2235 GCA_041489115.1 Vicinamibacteria bacterium
AGGCGGCCACGTCGCGCGCCGGGACCCCGAGGGTCTTCGCCAGGTCGCAGCCCGTGCCGCCGGGGACGAGGCCCAGCCGGACCGGTACCCCCGACCGCAGGATGGCATTGCCGACGTTGCTCCAGGTCCCGTCGCCCCCCACCGCCACGATGCGCCGGAAGCCCCTTCGGATCGCCTCCGTCGCGAGGCGCGCCTCGTCGCCGGGCCCCTGCGTGAGGCCGTGGTCGAGGCGCTTCGCTCCCGCGAGACCCTGCAGGACCGGGGCCACGAACTGCGCCCCCCGGCCCTTGCCGGAGTGAGGGTTGAAGACGACGTAGACGGGCTCGTCCACGCGGCGGAGGGGCGGGGGCTCGCCCGCTACAGCTTCGCCAGCGGGTCGAACAGCTGGCAGCCGTTGCGCATCCAGAGCTCCCGGAACGGCGTCTCGTAGACCTCGGAGAGCACGAGGTCCTTGTTGAACGGGCTGTCGTGGAGGACGATCCGCCCCGTCTCCTCCTCGTGCTCGCTCTTCTCCCCCTCGAAGAGGATGTTCGCCGCGTAGCTGCCGGAGTCGTCCTTCTGGAACGACTGGTAGAGGTGCGAGACGGGCTGCCACGAGTGGTCGGTGATGGTCAGGTCCAGCGCGTCGGCCCCCTCGGCCCTCACCTTCGCGGTCAGGCGTCCCTTCTCCCGCAGAAACTCCACCTCGACGTCGTCCATCCAGTGCGGCAGGTGCCAGCGCTCGATCGCGTGCTCGCGCGCGGCCTTCGTCGTGGTCGCGACCTGCCAGGGGAAGAAGGCCGACTTGGGAAGCCGGCCGTCGCGGACGAGGGGCGGCACGATGACGGCGTAGACCACCTCGCCGTACTCGCCCACCTCGCTCTCGCTGAAGTCGAACACGGTCACCGCCAGGATGCTCGTTCCGTGGTGCAGCTCGAAAGGCTCGATGCCCCGGGGGAGGATGCGGCGCGCGTTGTCGGTCGGGAACTCGAAGAACCCGCTGATCGCGTCGCGGTAGCCGTAGCGGGTTACTGGCAAATCCCCTCCTCGCGCAGCACGCCGGCGATGGTCTGCGCCGCCGCCTCGAGGTCCTTCTCCTCGTGGGCCGCCGAGACCGAGATCCGGAGGCGCGACTTGTGCTTCGGCACCGCGGGGTAGGTCACCGGGTTCAGGAAGAGGCCCCGGTCCTGGATCTTCTCCGCCACCGCGAAGACCTTCGTGTCGTTGTTCACCATCACCGGCATGACCTGCGAGTTGGACTTGCCGATGTCGACGCCCTCCTCGGCGAAGCGGCGGCGCAGGAAGGCCACGTTGCTCCACAGCTTCGCCCGGAGCTCCGGCTCCGAGGCCGCCACGCGCAGCCCGGCGAGCAGCCCCGCGGTGAGCACCGGCGACAGGTTGCAGGAGAAGAACCGGGACCGCCCGAAGGCGTTCACGTAGTCGATCAGGTCCTTCGAGCCGGCCACGAAGCCGCCCTGCCCGCCGAGGCTCTTCGAGAACGTGCCGAGGTGGAAGTCAACCTCCTTGTCGAGGCCGAAGTGCTCGGCCACGCCGCGCCCGTTCGGCCCGAACAGGAACGTGGAGTGCGCCTCGTCGATCAGCATGCGCGCGCCGTGGCGCTTCGTGACCTCGAGGATCTCGGGCAGGGCGCACATGTCGCCGTCCATCGAGTAGACGCCCTCGACCACGACGAGCTTCTTGCCCTTCTCCTTCGCGATCTTGCGCTCGAGGTCGAGGGGGTTGTTGTGGCGGAAGAAGATCGTCTTGGACTTGGCGAGGATCGCCCCGTCCACGATCGAGGCGTGCGAGTACTGGTCGAGGAAGATGGTGTCGCCCGAGCGCATCAGGGCGGAGATGAAGCCGACGTTGGCGGAGTAGCCGGTCGGAAAGATGATGCAGGCTTCCTTGTCCTTGAACCGCGCGAGCTCGGCCGCGAACTCCTCGTGGACGTCGAAGGTCCCGGACAGGATCGGCGAGCCGGAGGCCCCGAGGCCGTACTTCTCGATGGCCTCGGCCGCCGCCTTCTTCACCTCCGGCCGGTACGAGATGCCGAGGTAGTTGTAGGAGGCCAGGTTGAAGAGATCCTGCCAGCGGCCGGTCTTGCCGTTCTTGACGCGGACGTGCGTGGAGGGCGCCGAGCCGAGCGCCTCCTGGTACAGGTAGTAGCCGTTGGGCCGCGCCTCCCGGTACCAGTCGGCGTAGGGCCTCAGCAGGTTGAGCGGGTCGTCACCGGCTCCGTAGTAGAAGTTGCTGCAG
>JBGPQQ010000551.1:0-2235 GCA_041489115.1 Vicinamibacteria bacterium
CGCCTACGGCCCGGAGACGGGCCACGAGCGCCGCAATCGGGTGAGGCCTCTTCGAAGGCCAATCCAGCTCATTTCGCGCGGCACGCGCCTCGCCAGGAGGTCGAGAAGCGCGCGCCTATATTGTCTGCATGGAATGCACGCACCAGCTGAAATCGATCCCGGACGACGAGCTGCTCCGTCGCCTCGTCGAGCTTCTGCGGCAGTCCCGGCGCGTCGAGGCCGACCTCGTCGCCCACATCGGCGAGGTGGGCTCCACGACAAGCTCGAGCAACTCCGGGCCCTCATGCGCTCCTCGGTGCCCGACACTTCCCCCAAGGCGCGCGACATCCCGGCTGCGGTCAAGCGAGCCGTACACGAGCGTGACGGAGGCCGATGCCGCTACGTGGACGAGCAGGGCAGACGATGCACCGCGCGCGACAGGCTCGAGTACCACCACCGGCACCCGTTTGGCCGGGGCGGTGATCATTCACCGGAGAACATCTGCTTGATGTGTCCGGCCCACAACAACTACCTGGCCGAGCTCGACTACGGCCGGAAGGCCATGGCCCTGCATCGCCGCTCGGGGAACCGTGTCTCCGAGCCGGCAGCCGTCTACGCCACTGAGAGGGCTGTCGGGCCAGGAGGTTTCGGCCTCGGCCGGGATGCTGTCAATACCCACCCTGCATAGAGACAGCCTGGCACGGCTCGATACCTCGGCTTTTCTTCGGCGCCTCCTGCCGGCATGATGGGTGGATGCATCTGGTGCACTCCTCGAGAATCCGCGTCGCTTTCTTCTTGTTCCTTTCCCTCGGGCTCGCGGCCTGCCGCTCGGCCGCCCCCCCTCTCACTCCTGCCCCGCCAGCCGGGCCGGGCCCCGCAAAGGCGCCCGCCACCGCGGCGGCGGAGCCGACGTCCGCGCCGGCCCCCGCCCCGCCCCTCGTCGCGGTCCCGGCTCCCATGCCGGCGCCGCAGGAGCCCGCGCCCGCCGAGGAGACGGCGCCGGAGGAGGAGCTGGCCAGCGAGCCGGAGCGGATCCAGAAGGAGGCCCTCGAGGCGTGCCAGTCGGCCGACGAGCTCCTCGGCCGCGGCGACGTCGAGGCGGCGCTCGGCGCCGTGGACCGCGCCTACGCGCTGATGCTGGAGCTGCCCGCGAACGGCGACGACGCCTACCTCCAGGCGAAGGAGGACATCCGCATCCTCGCCGCCGGCCTCATCGACCGCATCTACGCGGCCGGCCGCCACGCGGCGGCCGGCACCTCCCGGTCGTGGGACCTCGCCCTGCCCATAGTGGACAACGAGCACGTGCAGCGCGAGCTCCGGAGCTTCACGACGGTCGAGCGCGAGCAGTTCCTCGAGGGCTACCGCCGCTCCGGCCTCTACCGCCCGATGGTCCTCGCCCGCCTCGAGAAGGCGGGGCTGCCCGCCCAGCTCAGCTGGCTGCCCCTCGTCGAGAGCTGGTTCAAGGTGAGGGCGCTCTCGCGCGCGAGCGCGCTCGGGATGTGGCAGTTCATCTCGTCCACCGGCGTCCGCAACGGCCTCGACCGCGACACGTGGGTGGACGAGCGGCTCGACCCCGAGAAGGCCACCGACGCCGCGATTGCCTACCTCACCGATCTCCACGACCTCTTCGGCGACTGGCCCAAGGCCCTCGCCGCCTACAACTGCGGCGAGGCGCGCGTGCTGCGCCTCTCCCGCCAGTCGGCCGACGACTACCTGGACTTCTGGGACCTGTACGAGATGCTGCCCGGGGAGACCCGGCGCTACGTGCCGCGCCTCCTCGCCACTCTCCAGATC
Source organism: Vicinamibacteria bacterium (assembly GCA_041489115.1). Classification (GTDB taxonomy): domain Bacteria; phylum Acidobacteriota; class Vicinamibacteria; order Fen-336; family Fen-336; genus DATBSL01. The sequence goes on from JBGPQQ010000551.1 coordinate 1,774, forward strand.
ATCGAGAACCCGGCGAAGTTCGGGATGACCCTGCCCGAGCCCGACGCCCTGCCGTCGAACGTCGCCACCGTGCGGGTCGAGCGCTCGGTGAGGCTCGACCGCCTCGACGCGGCGCTGGGGCTGGAGGCCGCCACCCTGGCCGGCCTCAACCCGGCGCTCCGGCGCCAGGCGACGCCCAAGCGGGCCTACGACCTCCGCGTGCCCGCCGGCCGGGAGGAGACGCTTCTCGCCCAGCTTGGCTCGGTGCCGGAATGGGCGCCGCCCGTCCCGCAGTACGCGACCCACCGGGTGCGCAGCGGCGAGACGCTCTCGCGGATCGCCGACCGGTACGGGACGACCGTCTCGGCGCTCATGCGCGCGAACGGCCTCCGCAGCGCCCACCGCCTGCGGGTCGGGCAGCGGCTGCGCGTCCCCCTGCGGGGGGCGGCCGCCGCCGGCGGCTCGTGATGGGCCACACGAGCC
>JBGPQQ010000552.1:0-2234 GCA_041489115.1 Vicinamibacteria bacterium
GACCGCATTCTCGACGCGTCCGACCCCGGCCTGTCACCGCTCCTCACCTTCGAACCCGCCGACGACGTCGCGGCGCCGTTCATCGGCCGCGGCAGCCGGCCCCGCATGGCGATCCTGCGCGAGCAGGGGGTCAACGGCCAGGTGGAGATGGCCGCCGCCTTCGATCGGGCCGGCTTCGAGTCGATCGACGTCCACATGAGCGACGTGATCGCCGGCCGTGTGTCGCTCGCGGACTACGAGGGTTTCGTGGCCTGCGGCGGGTTCTCCTACGGCGACGTGCTCGGCGGCGGCGAGGGCTGGGCCAAGTCGGTCCTCTTCAACCCCCGCGCGCGCGACGAGTTCGCGGCCTTCTTCGGCCGCAGGGACAGCTTCGCCCTCGGCGTCTGCAACGGCTGCCAGATGATGAGCGCGCTCCACGAGCTCATCCCGGGGGCGGAGGCCTGGCCCCGCTTCGTCAAGAACCGCTCCGAGCAGTTCGAGGCGCGGCTGGTGCTCGTCGAGATCCCCCCGAGCCCTTCGCTCTTCTTCGACGGCATGGCGGGGAGCCGCATCCCCGTGGTGACCGCCCACGGCGAGGGCCGGGCGCTCTTCACCCGCGGCCAACCGCCGGAGAAGGCGATCGTGGCGATGCGCTTCGTGGACAACCGCGGTGCCGTGACCGAGAGCTACCCGTACAACGTGAACGGCTCGCCGCTGGGCATCACCGGCGTCACCACCGCCGACGGCCGCTTCACGATCGTCATGCCCCACCCCGAGCGCGTCTTCCGCACCGTGCAGATGTCCTGGCACCCCGACGGCTGGGGGGGCGAGGGTGGCCACCGCTTCTCGACACCCTCGGAGAACAGCCCCTGGATGCGCCTCTTCCGGAACGCCCGCACCCGGGTCGGCTGATCAGGCGTCGGTCAGGCTCCGAGCGTCTCGAAGCCGAAGGCCCGAGCCGCGAGCGCCAGGCCTTCGTCGTGCGTCGCCATGACGAGGTCCTTTCCCATCTGCTCCCGCCAGAGGAGAGCGGTGGCGAGGTGCAGCGCATCCAGTGTCCCGAGCGGGGTCGGGAGTGGTTCGGAGGCCCGGGAGAGCACCGACCGCTGAAGCAGGACCAGATCGACGGCCTCGAGCCACTCGGCGACCGCGTCCCGGCGAGCCACCGCCTCTTCGAGCGACAGGGCTCCCTGCAGCCGAAGCCGGTCGAGCGTTCGCGGGCACTCGACCGCCAGGAGCTCGCTGGAAACGAGCGTCTCGGCGGACGGCAACTGCTCCAGGGCGCCCGGCTCCCGCAGCACCAGCCGGAGCAGCGCCGAGGAATCCAGGTAGGCGATCACCGCGACGCGCGATCCTGCAGGAGCACGGCCAGGCTGTCCGTGGGCTTCGCGGGGGGAGGCGGGAGCGCGAGCTCTCGAGGCTTGCGGGTCGCACCCCGCACCCGGAGCGGCTCCGACGTCTCGTACGGGACGATCCGGGCAATCGGGGTGTCGCGGTCCAGCACTGTCAACGTGTGCCCCCGGCGCACTGCCCTCAGGTGCTCGCTGAGACGGGCCTTGAGATCTGCGATACCAACCCTGCTCATGACCTATTATGGTCCTGGGTGGTCATCTCGGTCAACGGCCCACCGCTCTACCGGCTCAGCTCGACCGCCTTGGTCGTGACCCAGTACTTGGCGAGCATGTTGGCCTTCTCCCACTTCGGGAGGGCAGCCGGGTCCTTCAGGTAGCCGAGGAAGCGCTCGGTCACCTCCGCGAAGTGCGGCTCGTGGCCGACACGGTAGCGGTCGGGGATCCCGACCCGCAGGCGCGCGCCCTCGTCCTCGACCGTGAGGCCGGGGCGGGCCTTCGCCAGCGTGGCGAAGCGGCGCTCGAGCGCCGTCTTGACCGCCGGGGCATCGGCGGGCCGGTTGGGCACGACGTACAGCTCGGGCCGCCACTTCTGCTCGGCCCCCTGCAGGATCTCGACCCGCGAGCGGCTCCCGCGCACGATCGCGACGTGCGTGTCGCCCCCGCCCTCGGGCGCCTCGTAGTTCCACAGCGCCTTCAGGCGGACGTGCGTCCCCCGGATCGCGTACGAGACCTCGCCGTTGGCGTAGTAGTCGAGCTTCTCGGCCGTCATCCGCGAGGCGAGGACGGAGTCGAGCTGCTTCTCGCCGGTGAGGCGCAGCAGCTGCGCGCGGTCCAGGACGGTGGGCCACTTCTTCGCGCCGAGCACCCGGATCTCCGAGCGGTAGTCGATCGGCTGCGCCGGGA
>JBGPQQ010000553.1:0-2154 GCA_041489115.1 Vicinamibacteria bacterium
GGCACGAACCGCAGGGAGACGCCGAGCGGAACCATCTGCAGGTGCAGGCGCTGACGGATCTCCGTCTTGTCGTCCCACGTGTAGTCGCGGTAGGACGTGTCGACCGTCCGGCCGTACCCGTCGAGGTGGATCGCCAGCTCCACGTTGTCCAGCAGCACGCGGTTGTATTCGATGCCGCCGTAGACTCCCCGGAAGTCGGCGGGTTTGACGCCCTGCGCGGGATCCTCGTTCGGCCCGTACAAGGCGTTGAGGTCCTGGAAGAGCGTCTCGTGGCCGCGCGGGAACAAGCCGCCGATCCGCAGGTCGATGCCGTCCGCGCCGGCACGGCTCGCGCCCGCCACCAGGAGGGCCAGCAGGGTCAGGCTCAGTGTCGCTCGTCGCACGGGAAATCTCCTTTCGGGCCCGCCACGCCCTCTCGCTCGGCGAGGAGGGCTTCCCGTCTCGGGCTGTCCACCGGAGGGATTAGCAGGATGGGTGCCAGGCCTCTCCCGGCCGTAAGCGCCACGCGGTGAGTGATTTCTGACATAGCGCTCGGCGGCCGTGTCCTCTGGCGGGGACGTCCTCTGTCGGGGCGGCGACGCTGGAGGGCTGGAGGCGGCGACCGGAGTCGAACCGGTGAATAGAGGTTTTGCAGACCTCCGCCTTAGCCACTTGGCTACGCCGCCCTTCGCTGGACTATACGGGACCCGGGAGGCCGGATCAAGGCGCCTGCCCGCTTGACGAAGCCGCACCCGGTGGGTATCTTGGAGATCGCTGAGGGCGGGAATAGCTCAGTGGTAGAGTGCGACCTTGCCAAGGTCGAAGTCGCGGGTTCGAATCCCGTTTCCCGCTCCATGACCTCCCCCTGACCCCGGGCTCGGGCTTCAACTCTCGCCGAAGGCTCCCGCGTCGTGGCGCACGCGGGGGCCCTCCGGCCCCCAGTCGATCGCCAGCACGTCGAAGCGCACGGGCGATTCGGACAGCCCATGGGTGGCCGCGTAAACGCGGGCCGCGCGGACGACCCTCCGCCTCTTCGCGGGGGTCACCGCTTCCACCGCCGAGCCGTGCGAGTCGCCCCTCCTCTCCTTCACCTCGACGAAGACGACCGTGCCCCGGTCGTCGGCCACGATGTCGATCTCGCCGGAGCGGCAACGGAAGTTGCGCGCGAGGACGCGCATGCCGCGACCCCGGAGGTGGTCGCAGGCCAGGTCCTCGCCGGCGTCCCCGCGGTGGGGCCCGGCGGGACGCCGGGAGGGACTCACTTCTTCCGCCGCCAGCGCGTGCCCTTCGGCGTGTCCTCGAGCACGATGCCCAGCGCCTCCAGGCGTGCTCGCGCCGCGTCCGCTCGCGCGAACTCCCGCCGCCGCCGGGCCTCCTGCCGCTCGTCGAGGAGGGACTGCTCCTCGGCCGAGAGGCGGCCCTCGGCGCCCGCCGGGAGGAGCGTGCCGAAGACCGCGTCCATGACGCGGAGCTCCGCCAGCACGCGCTCGGCGCCCGACCGGGTGAGCGCGCCCTCGGCCAGCAGGGCGTTCGCGCGCCCGACGAGGCCGTGGACCGCGGCCAGGGCCTCGGGCGTGTTGAGGTCGTCGGCCAGCGCATCGTCGAAGACCCGGCGCGCCTCCGCGCAGGCTTCGGCCGCCTTTCCCTCCCCGCCCTCGCCGCCCACCTCGCCGAGGCGCGCGGCCAGCCCGTGGACGCGCTCCACGGCGGCCTTCGCGTGCTGCAGGGGCTCGAAGCCGAAGTTGAGCGGCTTCCGGTAGTGCGAGCCGGCGAGGAGGTAGCGGATGGCCTCCGCCGAGTGGCCCTTCTCCAGCAGCGCGGGGATGGTGAGGAAGTTTCCCTTGCTCTTCGACATCGTCTCGTCGTCGATCATGAGGTGCTTGACGTGCATCCAGTGGCGCGCGAAGGGCCGCCCCGTCCCGCACGTGCTCTGGGCGATCTCGTTCTCGTGGTGCGGGAAGATCAGGTCCTCGCCGCCCGCGTGGAGATCGAAGGTCTCGCCGAGGTACTTCATGCTCATCGCCGAGCACTCGATGTGCCAGCCGGGCCGGCCCTTGCCGAACGGCGCCTCCCACTGGGCCCACGCGGGCTCGTCGCTCTTGAACTTCCAGAGCACGAAGTCCCGGGCGTTCTCCTTGTCGTACCTGTCCGTGTCCACGCGCGCCCCGGCCTGGA
>JBGPQQ010000554.1:0-2129 GCA_041489115.1 Vicinamibacteria bacterium
ACGATCTGCAGGACCTGCCCCTCCGCCACCGACTTCGCCACGTTCTCCGGGAAGGCGTGGAGGATGACGTCGCTGATCGTCTGCTTCACCGCCGTCACGCCCGCGGGCTGCAGCCCCTCGGGCGGCTGGACGCCCACCCCCGCCTTCGTGAGGTTGATGGCGGCGAGGCCGATGAAGAGGGCGAGCGTCGTCACCACCTCGAAGTAGACGAGGGCCTTCACGCCCATCCGCCCCACGTGGCGCAGGTTCGGGTGGCCGGCGATCCCGACCACTAGCGTCGCGAAGAGGAGAGGCGCGATGATCGTCTTGATCATCCGGATGAAGATCTGGCTGAGGAGCCTCATCGCCACCGCCGTCGCCGGCCAGTCGTGGCCGACCTCGGCGCCCACGACCATCGAGACGAGGATCCAGGCGGTGAGCGAGCTCCGGCGGAGCGCCCAGAGCGCCAGGCCCGCCACGAGCGTCCAGCGGCCGGCGAGACCGGCGGTGGGTGAGCCACCCGCCCAGGCCAGGGAGGCGACGAGCGCCCCGAGCCCCACCAGAGCCGCGCTCGCGACGGCGAGCCGGCTCCGGCCTCCCCGTCCCGTCCCCTCCGCGCTGCTCATCCGGCCTCCGTGTCGACGGTGAGCGGGAGTATATAGGCGCCGTCCGCACCGGTGTAGGATTGCCCCGACGGACGGATCGGTTCACCGAGGAGGCTCCGATGCAGGACGTGCTCGACTCCCTGAAGAAGGCCATCGAGGAGGGACAGGCGAAGGCCGCGGCGAAGGCCGTCCAGGCCGCCCTCGACGCGGGAGCCGAGCCCGGGGCGATCCTCCGCGACGTGATGGTCCCGGCCATGGACGAGGTGGGCCGCCGCTACGAGTGCGGCGACTACTTCCTGCCCGAGATGCTCATCTCGGCCCGCGCCATGAAGGAGGCGCTGGCCCTGCTTCGGCCCCGCCTCGTCGCGACCGACGTGAAGCCCGCGGGCACCGTCGTGGCCGGCACCGTCAAGGGCGACCTGCACGACATCGGCAAGAATCTCGTCTGCATGATGCTCGAGGGGGCCGGCTTCGAGGTGCGCGACCTCGGGGTGGACGTCTCCCCCGAGAAGTTCGTCGACGCGGTTCGGGACGGCGGAGTGAACCTGCTCGCCCTCTCCGCGCTCCTCACCACCACGCTGCCGAACATGAAGGTGACGATCGAGCAGCTGAAGGCGGCCGGCCTCCGGGAGAAGGTCGGGGTCATGGTCGGCGGGGCACCGATCAATGACCGCCTCGCCACCGACATCGGCGCCGATGGCTACGCGGAGGACGCGACCGGGGCCGTCGCCCTCGCCCGCCGCCTCGTCGGCACCGCGGCCTAGTCAGTAGAAGAGCCAGTTCAGCAGCAGCAGGACGGCCACCACCCCCGCCGCGAGCCACCTCGCCCGGCCGAGGCGCGCGTGCTCGTGCGCGGCGGCTCCCGTGGTGCCGTCGTACACGAGGCCGGCCAGCTCCGCGGCCGGCTTCCTCTTCGTGAAGACGCTGACCCCCGCCGTGACCGCGAAGCACACGCCCCACCCGACGGCCGCGCCGTAGAAGTTGGCCGTCATGTCGCTGCCGTAGTGGACGAGCCCGGCGCGGAGCGCGAGGTAGTGACCGAGGGCGCCGAACGTCCCCGCCACGAGCCCGGCCAGGCCCCCGGCCGGCGTCGCCCACCTCGTGAACATCCCGAGGAGGAAGGTCGCAAACAGCGGCGCGTTGAAGAACGAGAACAGGAGCTGCACGTAGTCCATCAGGTTGTTGAAGCGCAGCACGATGTACGCGGTGCCGCAGGCGAGGACGACCGCGGCCACGGTGGCCACGCGGCCGACGACGAGGTAGTGCCGGTCGGAACGGCCGGGAGCGACGTAAGCCTGGTAGAGGTCGTACGTCCACACCGTGTTGAAGGCGGTAACGTTGCCCGCCATGCCCGACATGAAGCTCGCGAGCATGGCGGTGATGCCGAGGCCGAGGAGGCCGGGGCCGTAGTAACGCAGCATCAGCTGCGGGAGCGCGAGGTCGTAGCGGGCGGTGAGCTCGGCCGGGAAGAGGGCGAAGGCGGCGAGGCCGGGAACCACGACGAGGAAGGGGAAGAAGAGCTTCGCCACCGAGGCGATGAGCGGG
>JBGPQQ010000555.1:0-2107 GCA_041489115.1 Vicinamibacteria bacterium
CTGGAGTACCTCTTCTTCAACTGCCGAAGGATCACGAAAGGCATGGAGATCCTCCGTCGCATCAGAAGCTGTGGGTTCCAAATACTCCTGCCACCTTTTTCCATAAATTCCTGCCACTTTTCCGGACCTCGTAAGGGTAACGAAGAGTGCCTTGTCGGTCAAGCTGGTTGGGGGCCTTTTTTCTCCGGTCGGGGTTGAAGGTTGCGGGTTCGATAGGAGGGGCCACGGAGTTCGATGAGGCGGCCGCGTTCGAGAACGCGGTCGGTGATGGCTTCGGCGAGGTCGTTGTCGTGGAGGACGCGGCCCCACTCGTCGAGGGGCTTGTTGGTGGTGAAGAGCATGGGTTTGCGGTGGAGGTATCGGTGGTCGACGACTTGGAAGAGGACGTTGGCGGCGTCGGGGCTGTGGGCAAGGTATCCGACCTCGTCGAGGACGAGGACGTGGGGATGGGTGTAGGCGGCGAGGGAGTCGGCGAGCCGGCCCTCGCGGGTGGCGGCGGCCAAGCGGTCGATGAGGTCGGCGGCGGTGGTGAAGCGGGCCTCGTAGCCGTTCTGGATGGCGCGGTAGGCGATGGCGACGGCGAGGTGAGTCTTGCCGGTGCCGGGTTTGCCGGCGAGGATGAGGGAGCGCCCTTCGGAGACGAGTTCGGGTCCGAGGTAGGTTCCGAGGAGGGCGAGGCGCACGGAGGTCTGGAAGGTGAAGTCGAATTCCTCGATGGTGCGCAGGTACGGGAAGCGGGCCTGGCGTGTGGCACGCTGGATGCGGGTCTGGGTTCGGTGGGCGACTTCTTCGGCGATGAGGAGGGCGAGGAAGTCGCGGTAGCTGAGAGCGTCGGCTTCGGCGCGGGTTTGGAGTTCGGGGTAGAGTCGTCGGATGGTGGGGAGGTGGAGTCGGCGGAGGAGTCCGTCGAGGTCGATGGGGCCGGGGGCCGGCGGCCCGGGGGGAAGAGGAACGAGAGCTGCTGTTGCTGCTGCGGTTGTTGAATTCATGGAAGAGTCTCCGGAGCGAAGAGCCGGACGGCGGAGCCGGCGGGGTGGAGCGCGGTCCGCGGGGGGAGCGGGGCCGCGGGAAGGAGTCGCTGGGGTCCGGGGTCGGGCGCGTCGGTTTGGGCGCGCGCCCGGACGTGGGGGCCGCCTCGCCGGAACGCGGGGCGGCGGATGGGGCCGGCCGAACGAGGAACCAGAGGAAGAGGGACCAGAGCTGCTGCTGCTGCTGCTGTCATGAAAAGACTCCAAACCCAGAGAAGAGGAGGAGGTGCCAGGCGTTCATTTTTCTCCCGGAGGGGTCGGGTGTTCGAGGAGCCAGGCGATGGCGTCGACGTGGTAGCGGCGGTCGGCGAGGGCGCGAACGACGGCGTCGAGGACGCGCGCCGGGCCGTGTCGGACGAGAAGGGCGTGGAGGGCTTCGACCTGGTTCTTCCAGTTATAATGGCCTCCATGCACCCATTCGGTGAGGAGGGCTGCGCCGGGCGGGCCGAGTTCGTAGATCTCCTGGCGCTGGAGGTAGAGCTTGCCGCGCGCGCCGTGGACGGCGGCGAGCCGGGCCACGCGGTCCTCGGACCGGTAAGAGGCAGTGCCCGCTTCCGGCGTGCGCGGGTGCTCGGCTTCGAGGCCGTTGGTGGTGAGGATGCGCACGCGGTCGGGGCCGAGGAAGAGCGTGGCCGGAATGCCGGCGGCCGCGGGCGGCATCGAGTAACGGATGCCCGCGTGCTCGACGAGGCCCGTCGTGCGTACGGTGACCGGGATGCGCAGGGCATAGTCCGCCGGCGGGATCGCCAGGGGCCGCAGGCGCTCGCGCTCGGCCCCGATGCGCGCGGCGGGCGGCACGCCGGTCGCGCGGCTCGGGCGCTCCGTGTTCACCTCGACGAGCCAGGCGGCGAGCTGCGCCCGGAGGTCCTCGCGGTCGTGGAAGCGGCGGACCTTGAAGAAGCTGCCCTTGACCCAGCCGACGCCATTTTCCACGGACCCCTTCTGGCGGGGCTGGCCCGGCGTGCAGAGCTCCGGGATGAAGCCATAGTCGAGCACGGCCTGGGCGAACGCCGGGTTCCACTTCGGGCGGCCGCCCGCCCGGGAGACGACGATCGTCTTCGGATTGTCGAAGACGCTCC
>JBGPQQ010000556.1:0-2088 GCA_041489115.1 Vicinamibacteria bacterium
CCGCCCGAGCGGCGAGACCGCGAGCCCCACCCCGACCATCAGCACGGCGAGGATCAGCCGGAGGGCGCGCGCCCGCCCGGCCGTCCAGGCCTCGAGGGCCACCGCCCCGGCGGCGAACGCGAGCGAGTAGGCCGCCGCGAGGTAGTACGGCTTGCCGCCGCCGAAGGCGATGACGCCGAGCACGACCAGGAACGCGAAGCCGAGGGCGCGCCACCGCGCCGCCGCACGGCCCAGGAGGAGCCACGCCACGCCGAGGACCCAGAGCCAGGCCATGGGCGCCGTCTGGAGGAGCGCCTCTTTCACGAAGCCCGGCGCCGAGAGCGCCGCCATCTTCTCGCGGCGGGCGTTCGCCATGAACTCGAGCGTGGGCCAGTCGTGGGCGTGCTGCCAGAGGAGGTGCGGCAGAAAGATCGCGAAGGCCAGGGCGCCTCCCACCCAGAAGAAGCGCGACCGGAAGACGTCCCACCGGCGGGCGAGGACGAGCCCGACCACGAGGCCGAAGCCGAGATAGAGGATGCCGATCTTGTTCAGGAGACCGACGCCGGCGACGGCGCCGAAGGCGAGCCAGAGCCGCTCGGGGCCGCCGGAGAGGACTCGCACGAGGATCCAGCCGATGAGCGCCCAGAAGAGAAGGTCGAAGACGTTCATCGAGTAGTAGCTGCCGAGGGAGAGAGCGACCGGGGCCAGGCCGGTGGCGAGGCCGGCGAGCGCGCGGGCGAAGGGGCCGCCGCCGAGGGCTCCGGCGATGCGGCCCGCGAGCCAGACGGTCGCGGCCATCGCCAGGCCCGCCACCACGCGCAGCGCGAGGTGCGACTCCCCCGCGACCTGCGCCACGAGCCACGCGACCCAGCCCACGAGCGGCGGGTGATCGACGTAGCCCCAGCCGGGCCGCCGGCCGCAGGCCATGTAGTAGAGCTCGTCCCGGAAGACGCCGTAGCCGGGCAGAAAGGCGAGGTGGAAGAGGAGGATGGCGATGGCGGGCGCCCAGTCCGCGAGGTGTTCCGTCCGGCTCACGCGACGGCCTGTGCCCGTTTCCGGTTTCATGTTCGCCCCCCTTTCCGCAGCTACGGCGTCGGGTGCCGGCTCGTTCCCCGCTCAGCGCCGTCGCGCGACGGGCCAGGCCAGCTCGCCGACGAGCCCTTGCGGCATCTCCTCGATGCCTGGGTAGCCGAGTGTCCTCGGGCTGCGGTCACGCGGCCAGAAGGTCGTGCGGAAGAGGAAGTCCCAGAGGCTGAGCACGATCCCGAAGTTCTTGGCGACCCCACCCTCGTCCGAGGCGTCGTGGTGCCACAGGTGCATCCGCGGGCTGTTGAGGACGTAGCCGAGCGGCCCGAGGCCCACGTTCAGGTTCGCGTGGTTGAGGTCGCCCCAGAACGTGCCGAGGACCGCCACCACGAGGGCCGCCTCGCCTGACGCCCCGAGGAGCGCGAGCGGGAGCCACTGCGCGGACTTGTAGACGACGATCTCCATCCAGTGGAAGCGGAAGTTCCCGACGAAGTCCATGGTGGTGATCGCGTGGTGGACCTTGTGGAAGGTCCAGAGGACCCGCACGCGGTGCAGGAGGTTGTGCACGCACCACTGCACGAAGTCGGAGGCGAGCAGGAAGACGACGGCCTGGGTCCAGAAGGGCCAGCGCGGGACCGGCGAGGCGTCGAATCGGAGCCCCCACCGCTGAAGCAGCCCGGTGGCCTGGAGGGCCAGCCAGCCGTTGAGGCCGGCGGTCAGGAGCGAGAAGAAGTGGCCGTTGATGGCGAGGAAGCCGAGGTCCCGGAACCACCCGGGCCGCAGGAGCGCCTGCCCCTTCCGCCAGGGGAAGAGCCGCTCCAGCACCACGAAGAGCAAGGTGATGCCGACGAGCCAGTGGACGTAGCTCCAGAGCACGCCCCAGCTTAACGCCGTCGGCCGCGGGACGCCCCGTCCTCGCGTACCATGAGGAGCAACACGAGGGAGACATGGCCCGCTATCGACGCATGGAAGTGCTCAACGCGATGTACTCCACCGGCATCGTGCCGGTCTTCTACCACTCGGACCTCGACGTGGTGACGAGCGTCGCCCGCGCGTGCGCCCGCCGCGGCGACCGGATCAACG
>JBGPQQ010000557.1:0-2079 GCA_041489115.1 Vicinamibacteria bacterium
GCCCGGTACACCTCCCCCATGCCCCCGGCCCCCAGGAGGCCGAGGATCTCGTACGGCCCGAGACGTGTGCCGGCAGCCAGTGGCATGGCCGCTCCGATGAGGGTGCGCTGGTCCGGCCTGACTATAGAGCCGGGAGGGCCGATCCGTGCCACTCATTGAGGCGAGATCGACCGGCGCTGCCGAGAGGGCGCGCCGAACGAGCCAAATCGCCCGACGCACCCTCAACTGCCTTCGCCGCGGCGCGTCATAAGGCGGTGCGGTGCGGGTCACGCCCGCTGGCGCTCGAAGATCTCCCGAACGGCTTGCAGCGTGTCGGCCTCGGCCGCCGGCTTGTCGGCGCGGTAGCGCTTGACGCGGGCGAAGCGGAGGGCGAGACCGGCCGGGTAGCGCGGCGATTCCTGCACGTCGGCGAACGCGATCTCGACGACCAACTCCGGTCTCACGTGCACCGTCCAGTCGTCGCGTGAGGTCTCGAGCGAGAGCAGCTTCTCCGTCTGCCAGCGCAGCATCTCGTCGGTCAGGCCCTTGAACGTCTTGCCGAGCATCACGTGCTGGCCACTCTCCGCGTCCCGCGCGCCGAGGTGCAGGTTGGAGAGCCAGCCCTTGCGCCGGCCGCTGCCCCACTCCGCGGCCAGGACCACGAGGTCGAGCGTGTGCGCCGGCTTCAGCTTCAGCCAGTGGAAGCCGCGCTGGCCGGCCGCGTAGGGAGCCGTGAGCGACTTCGCCATCAATCCCTCGTGGCCCGCCGCCAAGGCCTGCGCGAAGAAGCGCTCCGCCTCCTCGGGGTCGCGTGTCACGAGGCGCGGAAGAAGCGCCGCCGGCTCGACGAGGCGCTGCAACCTCTCGACGCGCTCGGCGTACGGCAGGGAGACGAGCGGGCCCTCTCCTTCCAGATACAGCAGGTCGAAGAAGAAGGACGACAGCGGCAGCGTCCCTCGAGCGGCCTCGACGTCCTTGCTGCGCCCGAGCCGGCGCATCGTCTCCTGGAACGGCCGCGGCCGCCCGTCTTCGCGGAGGGCCAGTGCCTCGCCCTCGACCACGGCGTCGCGCACCGGGAGGGCCCTCGCCCACTCCACCACCTCGGGCACGCGCGCCGTCACGTCCTGCAGCTGTCGCGTGAAGACGCGCACCTCCTCGCCCGCGCGGTGGACCTGCAGCCGCGCGCCGTCGAGCTTGTACTCGAAGGCGGCTTCGCCGAGACGCTCGAGCGCTTCCTCCGCGTCGCCGGCGGGGCTCGCCAGCATGGGCGCGACCGGGGATAGGAGGCGCAGCGAGAACCGCGCGAGGCCGGCCGCCCCTTCCTCGAGGGCCGCGCGGGCCAGCTCCCCGAGGCCCGGTGCGTACATCGCGGCGCGGCGCACGTCCGGGGCGGGCAGGCCCGCGGCGCGGGCGATGGCCTCGATCACCAGGCCTTCGAGCGCGCCCTGTCGCACCTCGCCCATCAGCAGCTCGACGAGAAGGCGACGGCCCGGCTCGTCGGTGGCCTCGAGAAGCGCGCGGAGCAGCCGCAGCCGGCGGTCGGCCGAGCCCGGCCCCGTCTCCGCCGCGACCGCCGCGAGGGCCTCGTCCACGCGCGCGAGCGTCAGCGGCGCTCCGATCGCCGGTCCCGGCGGCATCGCGGGCTCGAGCGTCCGCCAGCCCACTCCGATCCGGCCCTGCCGGAGCGAGCCGGTGAGATAGAGGGCCGCCAGCCCGGTCTCGAGGCCTTTCGTCTGACGGAGGAACTCGGCGATGAGGGCGACCTTCTCGCCCTTCTTCGAGGTCGCCCGGACGCGCCCGACGAGCTCGACCAGCCGCGCCCACTCCACGGCGACCAGCATAGCCGTTTCGCGGCGGGGCGCCGCTACTCGAGCCGGATCCGCTCGATTCCCGGGATCGAGTCGAAGCCCTTGTCGAAGGTCGCGATCCGGGTCGTGCCGTCGTTGAGCATGACCGCGGCGTGAGTCGCGTCCCGCACGCTCGTCCCGGTGATCTGCCTGACGATGTCCCTCGCGCGGTCGGTGTCGGCGAGGCCGACGGGCAGCACCGTCGTGCACAGCCGTACGAAGAGATCGTAGACCTCGACCGCGAGATCGCGCC
>JBGPQQ010000558.1:0-2058 GCA_041489115.1 Vicinamibacteria bacterium
CCAGGGTGTCGTTCTGCTCTCCGCCTACTCGGCCGGCCTCGGCATCCCGTTCCTGCTCTCCGCGCTGGCCGTCAACTGGTTCTTCAAGGCGTCCTCCGGGCTGCGCAAGTCGATGCGCGCGGTCGAGATCGTGTCGGGCCTCCTCCTGATCGGCGTGGGCCTGCTGCTCGTGACGAACCGTCTGACCCTGATCGCGCAGTGGTTCATGAAGGCCTTCCCGGGCCTGGCGACGATCGGGTGACGGCACGGGTGGCCCGGGTATACTAGTCGGATGAAGTGGCGTAGCGCTGTCGTTGCCGTGGCGGCGGTTCTCGCCATGGCCGCCTGCGGGGCCCCGAAGTCGAAGGTGGCCAAGGCCGCCCCCCCGTTCGACCTCCCCGACCTGAACGGCGGCCGGATCAGCCTCGACTCCCTGAAGGGCAAGGTGGTCGTGGTGGACTTCTGGGCCACCTGGTGCGGGCCCTGCATCAAGGAGATCCCCGAGTACGCGGAGTTCTACCGCAAGAACCAGCCGCGCGGGATCGAGGTGGTCGGGATCGTGATGGACTCGGGCTCCCCGCAGGAGATCAACGACTTCGTCCGCGAGTACCAGATCCCCTACCGCCAGCTCATCGGGGACGAGAAGACCGGCGAAGCCTTCGGCGTCAACCAGGGCTACCCGACGACGTTCGTGCTCGACGCCAAGGGCACGATCCGCACCAAGGTGCTGGGCAGCCCGCCGACGAAGTTCGAGACGCTGCAGGAAGTCGTGGACAGAGCCCTCGCGTCCTGACGCACTCCCTTTCGAGGTGAATCCCGTGAGCGTGACGAAGGAAGAGGTTCTTTCCGCCCTGCGCAACGTGCAGGACCCCGACCTCCACAAGGACATCGTGACCCTCGGCTTCGTGAAGGAGGTGGCGATCAGGGGCGGCGAGGTGGACTTCACCGTCGAGCTCACGACGCCCGCCTGCCCGGTGAAGGACCAGATGAAGGCCCAGGCGGAGGGTCTCGTGGCGGCGCTGCCCGGCGTCACCGCGGCGCGGGCGAAGATGACGGCCAACGTCAGCACCCGCGGCGGCTTCGGCCGCCAGCAGATCCCCGGGATCCGCAACATCGTCGCGGTGGGCGCGGGCAAGGGCGGCGTCGGCAAGTCCACGACCGCGGTCAACGTCGCGGTGGCCCTCGCGAAGAAGGGCGCGCGGGTGGGGCTCCTCGACGGCGACGTCTACGGGCCCAACGTGCCGCAGATGTTGGGCTGCGCCGCGAGCCCCGAGGTGGACGGCGAGAAGCGCATCGTCCCCCCCGAGGCGCAGGGCATCAAGGTCATCTCGATGGGCATGCTGGTGCCCCCCGACCAGCCGATCATCTGGCGCGGGCCGATGCTGCACGGCGCGGTGCAGCAGTTCATGCGCGACGTGGCCTGGGGCGAGCTCGACTACCTCGTGGTGGACCTGCCGCCGGGCACCGGCGACGTGGCGCTCTCGATGGCCCAGAGCGTGCCCATGGCGGGCGCCGTCGTGGTCACGACACCCCAGGGAGTGTCCGTCGCCGACGTGAAGAAGGCGGTCGGCATGTTCCGCCAGCTCAACATCCCGGTCCTCGGCGTGGTCGAGAACATGAGCTACTTCGTGTGCGGCCACTGCCAGGGGCGGACCGAGATCTTCGGCAACGGGGGCGGGCGGAAGATGGCGGACGAGATGCAGATCCCCTTCCTCGGCGAGGTGCCGATCGACACCCGCGTCCGCTCGGGCGGGGACGAGGGCCTGCCCATCGTGTCCGCGGCGCCCGACACCCCGGCCGCACAGGCGTTCATGGCGGTCGCGAGCCAGGTCGCGGCGCAGGTCTCGATCCAGAACATGCGGGTCCTGCGCGTCATCCAGACCGCGTAGCCGGGCCCGCGCGTCCCTATAATGGTGCGGTGGACGCCGCCGCCGTCGAAGCCCGCCTCAAGGCCTTCTTCGAGGATGACTCTCGGGGGACCGTGGTCGTCTACCTGTTCGGCAGCGTGGCACGGGGCGAGGCGCGTTCGGATAGCGACGTCGACGTGGGCGTCCTCTTCGCGACGGAGCCGCCGACGAC
>JBGPQQ010000559.1:0-2049 GCA_041489115.1 Vicinamibacteria bacterium
AGGCGGGCGCGAGAGCCGCACCGCCCGCGGCGACGAGGGCGTCGGCGGCCTCGGCGGCGAGCGACGGCTCGGCGAGCCGCGCCAGGAGGGCGTCCGCGAACGGCCCGGCGCCGTGCCGCGCGACCGCCCGGATCGCTGTGCGTGCGACCTCCCCGTCCTCGAGCGAATCGGCACCGACGAGGCCGTCGCCGTCCTGGCCGATCACCTGCTCGACGCCGACGCCACGCTGCGGCTGCGGATCCTCGTCTCCCTCGCCCGCATCCGGGACGAGCGGGACGACGTGGCGATCGACCCCCGACCCCTGGAAGCCGCCCTCGGCGCCGAGGTCCTGGGCCACTACCGCTCCTATCAGATCCTGGGCCAGATCGCGGCTGACGGCCCGGGCCAGGAGCCGCTCGGGCTGGGCCTCCGCACGGCGATGCGGGAGGAGCTGGAGCGGGTGTTCCGCCTCCTGGACCTGCTCCACCACCGCCGCGGCTTCCGCTCGGCGTGGGTCGCCCTCCAGTCCGGGAACGCCTTCATCCACGACCAGGCCCTCGACCTCCTCGAGAGCGCGCTTCGGCCCGAGATGAGGGCGCTCCTGGTCCCCCTCGTGGACCCCGAGGTGAAGGAGGAGCAGCGGGTGCGCCTCGCCCACCGCCTGGTGGGCGCGCCGGTGGAGACCCCCGAGGAGGCGGTCGCGGCCCTCGCCAGCACCGGCGACCCGTGGCTGCGCTCGTGCGCCGCCTACGCGATCGGCGCCCTGGGGCTGCGCTCGCTGGAGCCCCACCTCAAGGCGTGGGCCGAGGACCCCGACCCGCTCCTCCGCGAGACCGTGCGGCAGGCCCGGGCGCGGCTCGTGCAGCCGGGCAGCTAGCCGACACCCCCCTTGACGCGGAGGCTCCGCCGGCGTATTTTTGACCGTCTGGTTGATTAAATTAAACGGTTGGTCGACACGATGAGGACGGCGACGGCGCCCAAGGCGCGGCGGGAGCGGGAGAAGCGGGACCCGGAGGCCACCCGGCAGGCCCTGCTCCAGGCGGGGGCAGAGCTCTTCTCCGAGCGCGGCTACGACGGGGTCCCGATCGAGGACCTGGCCGCGCGCGCGGGAGTGAACAAGGCCCTCATCAGCTACCACTTCCGGGGCAAGAGGGGCCTCTACGCCGCGATCCTGGAGTCGGCGTTCGCCTCGATGGCCGGGAGGCTGAAGGCCACCGAGGCGGCGGCGCCGAGCGCTCGCGAGGCTCTCCGGGCCTTCCTCGAGGCCTTCCAGCAGGTGACGCGGGAGCAGCGCGGCTTCCCCACTCTCTTCCTGCGCGAGGTCCTCTCCACGGGGATCGAGCCGTCCGGGCTCCCGCACCTCCTCGAGATCATCGGCGTCTCCCGACGCCTCGCCGAGCGCGGGGCACGAGAGGGGCTCTTCCGCCGGGTCGATCCCCTCCTTCTGCACTTCGGTCTCGTGGGGAGCCTCGTCTTCTTCTTCGCCACCGAGCCGGCCCGACGGAGGGCGGCCACGGAGGGCCGCGTCCCGTTCGTCATGCCGGACTCGAAAGCGTTCGTCCGCTACTTGGAGGAGCTGACGCTACGGGGGCTTGCCCCCGAGAGCCGGCCCCATCCCGTCCGCCGCAAAGGAGCGCGCGCATGAAGCGCAGTGTGAAGGCCGTCCCCCCCGCCCTCGTCCTCGCCGCCGCCGTCCTCGGCGGCGCGTGCCGGAAGGGAGACGACTCCGGCCTCATCGTCGCCTCGGGCCACGTCGAGGCCACCGAGGTCCTCGTGTCCACGAAGGTCGCGGGCACCGTCGAGTCCCTGTCCGTCGACGAGGGGAGCACGGTGAAACCCGGGCAGGAGCTCGCGCGCATCGACACGACGGACGCACGCCTCGCCCTCGCGGCCGCGCGGGCCGACCGCTCGCAGGCCGACGCCGACCTGCGCCTGCGCGTGGCGGGGGCACGCGAGGAGGACGTCCGGGAGGCCCGGGCGGGGGTGGCGCGCGCCGAGGCCGACCTCGACGGGGCGCAGAAGGACCTCGCGCGCATGGAGGGGCTCCTCGCCTCGGGCTCGGGCACCTCG
>JBGPQQ010000560.1:0-2036 GCA_041489115.1 Vicinamibacteria bacterium
CGCCGCCTCGGCGAGACGCGTCGAGGCCACCCCGCGCATCTCCGGAGGCAGTGGCGCGACGCGAAGCTCCGCCTCCGCCTCCGCCGTCTCCGCATCCAGGTCGACGCCGTAGCGCGCCTTCATCCAGGCGGGAGGCGGCGCGGCGCAGCCGCAGTACATGCTCGTCGCGCCTCCCAGCATCAGGGGGCGCACGACGTTGAGGCCTTCCTCGGTAAAGAGCAGGCTCGCGCGGTCGGTGTAGAGCAGCGCCCCCAGGTAGGTTCCGTAGTAGAAGCGCCGCCGCTCGTCGATCCCCCGCTCCAGGAGGAGGACGCGACGCCCGCGCCGGACGAGCTCGCGCGCGACGGTCGCCCCGCCGGGGCCGGAGCCCACCACCGCGACGTCGGCGTCGAGGAGGAGCGTCATGGTCTGGCAAGAGCATAGCGCCGCGCGGGCCGTGACAGAATCGGCGCATGTCCCGTCCGCCCTTTCCGCTCGAGCCCGAGCCGGCGGAACTCGAGGCGCAGACCCGAGCGGTCGCCGACTTCGTCCTCGCGCACCTGCGGAGCCTCGACCGGCAGCCCTCTGCCCTCGCCGACTTCGTCGCCACGGCCACCAACCGCTACGTGGGCGTCACCCAGGCGGCGCCGGTGCTGGCCCAGATCGAGGAGACGGCGGTCGAGGCGCTCCAGGAGGAGGCGCGCGCGCTCCTCGGCTGAGGGGCCTTCAGGCGCCCTCGAGCGCCCCCATCGCCCGCAGCCGCTCGAGAAGCGGCGGGTGTGAGTGGTAGATGCGCGAGTAGAGCGGGTGGGTGACGGGCAGGAGCCGGCTCTTCTCTCGGAGCTTCCGGAGCGCGTCCCCCAGCTCGGTCGCGCTCGCGCCGTTCCGCAGCGCGAAGGCGTCGGCGGCGAACTCGTGCCGTCGCGAGAGGGCGTGGCCGAGGGGCTGCAGCAGGAAGCTCACCAGGCCGAACCAGAGGCCGAACACCGCGAGCGCGCCGTAGGCGGTCCGCTCGACCGAGAAGGCCGCGTAGAACGGCTCGAGCGGGAGGCAGAGGCTCAGGACGAGAAAGACGAGGCCGCTCGTCGCGATGCCCCGCGCCATCCCCCAGCGCACGTGGTGCAGCTTGAAGTGCCCGAGCTCGTGGGCCAGCACCGCGACCACCTCGCGCGGGCCCATCGCCTCGAGGAGGGTGTCGAAGAGGACGATGCGCTTCTGGCCGAAGACGCCGGTGAAGTAGGCGTTGCCGTGAGCGGTGCGCCGCGAGGCGTCCATGACCGAGATGCCGCCGGCGCGGAAACCGGTGCGCCGGGCGAGGTCGAGGATCGCGTCCTTGAGCTCGCCGTCCGGCAGGGGGGTGAACTTGTTGAAGAGGGGCGCGAGGACCGTCGGGTAGATCCAGGCCGCGAAGAGGCTGAAGGCGGTCGTCACGCCCCAGGCCCAGAGCCACCAGGAGGGCCCCATCCTCCCCATCAGCCAGAGCACGGCGGCGAGCATCGGCCCGCCCAGGGCGATCGCGATCGTGGCGCCCTTCAGGCGGTCGAGGAAGAAGCCGCCGAGCGTCTGGCGGTTGAAGCCGTGCCTCTCCTCGATGCGGAAGGTGGCGTAGAGGTCGAAGGGAAGCTCGAAGAGGACGGTGAGCGTGCCGAGGATGGCGAAGAAGGCGAGGCCGGCGGCGAGGGACCCGACGCCCGGGGCGTCCGCGACCCGACGGGCCCCGTGCTCCGCGAGACCGAGGCCGCCCAGGGCGAGGAAGCCGAGCCCAACCAGGACTTCCGCCCACCCGTACACGAGGCCGAAGCGGTGGCGGTCGCCCGAGTAGGCGACCGCCTTCGCCATGTCGGCCTCGCCGATGCCGAGGGCACGGCCGGCCTCGGCGAGGCGGGACGGATCGAGGGCGTGGCGGCGGTTGAGGCGCGCGAGCGCGGTCTCGACGACCTGCTGGACCAGGCGGAGGAGAAGAAAGAGGACGAGGAGCGCGGGCATGAGGACGGCATTATCCGCCCTCGTGGGGCGCCGGTCTCCGGGTAAGATCACCGCCGATGGCGGACACTCCC
>JBGPQQ010000561.1:0-2018 GCA_041489115.1 Vicinamibacteria bacterium
AGCGGACGCGCGAGATCGGGGTGCGGCGGGCGATGGGCGCGCGGCAGGTCGACATCCGCAACCAGTTCGTGATGGAGGCCTTCGCGGTCACGGTCATCGGTGGTCTCCTCGGCATCGCCATGGGCCTCGCCATCGCCAAGGGCGTCGCCGCCTACGCCGGCTGGAAGACGATCGTGACCTTCTGGTCGATCGCGCGCTCCGTTGGCGTCTCGGCGGGGGTGGGCCTCGTGTTCGGAAGCTACCCCGCGATGCGAGCCGCGCGCCTCGACCCGGTGGAGGCCCTCCGGTACGAGTAGGCCGCGGGCCACGCTCTCCGGTGGGTGAGCCCGCGGCCCGTCAGCGCTCGGGCGGGCACACGAGAGGAATCGCCTCCCGCCGGTTGCGCCGGTAGACGCGGAAGTCCCGGCGATCGACGGTGATCACGCTGTGGCGGGGGTGGAGCTCGCTCATGCGAATGAGGCACAGATCCGCGAGATCGGGATGGCGATCCGCGTAACGCTCGGCCAGCGCGGCGAGTTGCAGCAGGTGCTCCCGGCAGTCGAAGGCCGGGGTGACGAGGCCCTCCCGCACCATCGCGAGGACGAGCGACACGCTCCCGAGGTGGAAAGCCGCCTCGGCCAGGACCGCCTCGCAGGTCAGGAGCGGCTCCGTGACCCGCTCGGCCACGCCCACCGCCCAGTCGTGATGCCGATCGGCGCGGTTGGCGAAGGCGACGAGGAAGCCCGTGTCGGCGATGCCGTTCACGGCCGCGAGAAGCCCTTCCGCGACGAGAGATCCCGCGGACCCCGGACCGAGCCGGCCAGCCGCAGGAACGACTGGCGTGCGCTCGCCGTCCTGGCCTTCTCGAGCTCCTCGCGGACGATGCGGCCCTGGGGGACGCCCGCCCGACGCGCCGACTCGTCGAGCCACTCGGCCAGCTCCTTTGGAAGACGCACGGTGATCGTATGACCCATACGTCCATAGTGTCTTACGCCTCGGCCCCGATCAAGCGCGTCCCCGGGGTCGGCCCGAAGGTGGGGCCCCCACGCCGCCGCATTGAGGCCGGCCAGGGGCGGGAGTAGGCTGCTCTCGTCGACGATCGTCGACAGGAGGTGGGTCGCATGCGCACCGCCATTCGCACCCTGCTCGCCGGGGCCGCGCTCGCCGCTTCTCTCGCCCTTCTCGTGCCCGCCGAGGCCGGCCCCCCTGCCCAGCTCGCTCTCGCCCGCTACGTCGCGCTCGGCTACGATTTCGGGAACGGTTTCGTGAGCGAGACCGACGTCCGCGCGGAGTTCCAGCCGGAGGAGCGCGCGGCGCTCCAGGCGATCCGGGCGCGCCTCGAGGAGTGGGGCAAGTACGTCGAGGTCGTCCGCCCCGGAGAAGCCGACCTGCTGATCGCGGTGCGCAAGGGAAGGCTCGTGAGCCTCGGGGCCGGCGTACGAACCGGGCGCCCGGGCGCGGGCCCGATCGGCACCGGCCCCGGCTTCGGCGGCCAGCTCTCGTCCCCCGACGACATGATCGAGGTCTTCGACGCGCACGGCGGCAGCCTCATCTGGCGCGGGATGAAGCCGAACGGGCTCTCCGGTGCCGGGCCGCCCCTCTTCGACTCGCTCCGGGCCGAGGTGGCGAAGGCGGAGAAGACCGCGAAGAAGCCCTGACCCGCGGCCCCCCTCCGCGTTGACTCCGGCGGGGCTTCGGAGAAGACTGCGGCGGCGTTCGCGACAGGGAGGGCCCATGGCCTCAGCGTCCACCGAAGCGTCGGCGAAACCGGGCCTCGCGCGCGTCCTCGGCCTGTGGTCGCTCGTCATCTACGGGATCGTGCTGATCCAGCCCACGGCGCCCATGCCGCCCTACGGCGTCGTGAGCCAACTGGCGCAGGGTCACGTCATCACAACCATCCTGATCGGCATGGTCGCGATGCTCTTCACCGCGATCAGCTACGGCCGCATGGCGGCCGTCTACCCGAGCGCGGGGTCGGCGTACGCGTACGTCGGCCACACGATCCACCCCTCGCTCGGCTACGTGACCGGCTGGAGCAT